>CAKZYH010000467.1 GCA_937884725.1 uncultured Paracoccaceae bacterium | reverse complement strand
CCGAAGGGTCCCCGTTGTTAGCCGGTCTCTGTCCCGGCCTTGGAGTGCTCACCACAGTATTGCTGTGTGCCCGAAATACTCTCATTTCCACCGGTCCGGGAAATGGGGAGGAGACCAGTGGCACCCGCTTTCGCGGTCAGGGGCCGGCCTCCGCGTTACAGCAGGCTGCAGACGCGCCAAACACCGTACCGCGACGAATGCCTTTATCGGCGCAGAGAAAGCCAAGTATTTGAAATTTTTCACCAATATCTTTGATGGCAGAAATATGAAACTAGACAGTTTTGACTTCTTGTAATTTAAATACTTGATATAATTGTCACATTCGATGTAGCAGACTGGGTGGGCACCGTCATTTTGTCGCAGATCTGATTGCTTCATTCTTACTCATCGCTCAAACTATAACCCGCCCTTCTCATGGGCTATCATATGCGTTGGTGCAGTTTTGTGTCGGGGCACGGGTTAATGCAATTGTCATCGATGAGTAAGATAAGCAAAGCCTGTCGATCGAGGTGGAATACAAAGATATACTTCGATCGCTTGTATTTCAGGCTCTTCAGTGTCGATCATAAGCCTGTTACTAGATGTGCTCTTCTGCTGCTCATCTGCATTATCCATAGCATCGGGGGGGCGCATTCAGCCTCGGCGCAAGTGACCACCGAGGAATGGTTGGCGCAGGATAACGCTACCGGAAATTGGGGGGACCTGCGAGATCGGCTGAACCAAGCCGGCATTGATCCAGAGCTCAACTTCACGACCGATCTTCTCGCAAACCCGATTGGTGGTATGCGGCAGAACGGTGCCTACGCTGGTCTGTGGTACGGTTCAACGACGTTCGATCTTGAGAAGCTGGCTGGGCTGAAAGGCTTGGAGTTCTACGTGGGGGCCGCATGGGCGCAGGGCCGAGACCTTTCCGGCGACGATGTGGGAAACTTCTTTGGTGTTGCCCAGGTGTTCAACGGTCGTGTGCTCCGACTAGCGGACGTTTACCTGCAGCAGAGCCTGTTTGAGGACCGACTCACTGCATCAATAGGTCGGCTCGTCGCTGGTAATGCATTTGCAGCCGCTGATGCTTACGGCAATTATGTCAACGCAGCCGTAAATGGTAACCCGACGGGCATCCTCGCCAACGTCCCGTCCTTCACCACCTCGCCTTTCTCGCAATGGGGTGCGCAGGTCACCGTCGCGCCGACCCAGGAGTTCTACGTTTCCGCGGGCATTTACAACGCTGATGCCGATGTCCAAGAGGATGCCTATCACGGCCTCGACTTCACGTTTAATCCTCAAGATGGCGTGCTTGGCGTTGTTGAGGTGGGCTACAAACCAAACTCGCCCGCTATTTTTAATGGTATGCCAGGCCAATACTCGTTCGGGGCATACTTCGACACCACTGATTACCAGTTTCTGAATAACCCACAGCGGAGCCGTAGCGAAAACTACGGCATATACGCCATTGCACAGCAGATGGTGTATCAGGAGAGTGCGGGTAGCGATGAGGGCTTAACGCTCTGGGGCACGCTAACCGTCAACCCGGATAGTGAGATCAATACAGCGCCCGTCACAGTCGTCGGTGGTGCGATCTACGAGGGGCTTCTGCCGCAGCGGCCGAAAGCCGCGACCGCCATCGGCATCGCCTACGCTTCATTTAGCGATGATCTGCCCGGTCAAACCTACGAACTCGCGCTCGAAGCCAACCATCGTTTCCAGGTGGGTGAGTGGATCTACTTCCAGCCGACCGTGCAGTACATCATCAATCCGAACGGTGGCGGCATACCGGACGCGCTTGTGGCGGGCGCCGAAATCTCAATCGATTTCTGATGGCTCGTTGAGCGAACCGCTAATCCACAATGCCGGCCAAGCATGTTTCTGGGAGTTCTTCAGTCTTCACCTCAACTAACCATAGGCCAGTCTCGCCTAGAACACGTGCCGGGAGACGCTGATGCGAAGAGTGCTCTGAAGCGCATTGATCGATTGGGGTGCTGGTGATGCGGTAGAGTTCACCGCGATGGGAACGGACCGCGCTCAGCGCGGCGGCGGGCATGGCAAGGTCATAGACCCGTGCCATTTGCAAGTGATCCCGCAGGTAACGTACGCCGTGCCGGGTGAGCACGAGCGCTTCGTCGCGCTGCTCATCTATCAGTTGTTCCGCTTGCTGCAGCGGAGACGGCGCTCCCTGGACGTTTGTCGATCCTGCAAGCACTGTGATGTTGACGAGGAGTGCACTGCCCGCAAGCGCGAGACCGAAGCTGCTTTGCGCAGCGAGGCGCGACAGGAGCATGCTCCCCAGCAACAGGATCGGTGCGAGATGCCGCAGATTCTCTGGATTCTGCATGATGAGTGTCCACGCGAGAGCCATCACGAAAGCGGCCAGCACCGCGCTGCCCCATAAATCCACCGACCGCACGACGAGCAGTGCCCCACTGGCGATGATGTACATCGCAACAAGCGCAGCGATCAGCGGTTGCTGATGAAATACCGTGAACCAGCTGACGGCATCGCGCTCAGCGAATGCGGTATTGCCCCACAAGAAGAGATGGCCCTGGAAGAAACGCCAGCCTTCCAGAACGTAGTTCCATCCTTCGACGGCAAACATGATTGACAGAGCCGGCACCGCGATCAAAGCGATGCCCAAGACCAGAACCGCACTGCGTCGAGGTCTCGCAATAAGGAGCGGAGCGCAGGCGGCGGCGAGGATCGGTCCGTAGGATGGTCTGGCACAGATCGAGAGACCCAGACTGATCCCCGCCACGAGCCACCACAACAGGGTATCGCCGGTGCCATTCAAGTTCGTGGCGCGCGCCGGGAGACAGGCGAAAAAAACCAGAAAAAACACAAGACCTGTTCCGTCCGATAACCCAGAGATTGCGAGTGCCGGCAGGAGCGGGAGCGACGCGCCCAGCGCAAGCGCGACCAGAAGAGCGGGTAAGGAACGCGTCGACCGCCATACGGCCAAACCGAGCGCCGCCGGGATGAGTAACGCGGTCAGCGTTGAGGTGAGCGCGAGCGCCTCAACCGGATCTGAAACCCAATTGTGGACCGCACGGCCAAGCCCCACGAAGACCGGATAACCCGGAAAGTGAGGGGAGAAATCAAGGATGGAAAAGCGCGTGAGGCTTGATGCGAAGAAGAACGCATCATCAGAGGAGATCGAGGCCGGCGCGCTAAGGAACCAGACACAAATCGCGGCGTAGCTGGTAAGGGTCGCGACAGCAGAGACGACGATCGCGGTTGCTTTGCGCGAAACACCTAACGGCGGCGGGCTAGGTGCGGGCACAGCTGAGCCGCCGACGCCGTCAGTCCGTGGATTGAGTACCGCCCGGGCTACCAGTGGATGTGTTTGCCGGTTTCAAAGCACTCAGGATGGCTGCTTTTGCAGCCTTGAAAGCGGCGGGATCCGCCGGCTTTGCACCGTAGCCAAAAACCCCCGGCTTGCCCACGGCGTCGAGCGCAGCCTGCATTTGCG
>CAKZYH010000466.1 GCA_937884725.1 uncultured Paracoccaceae bacterium | reverse complement strand
GCAAAGTTCGACGTTGAGACGGGCGCCCAGGCCAAGGGGAAGCCGCGCGCCCCGTCCTACACATCCGTGTTCGCCCATGCGCTGATCGAAGAAGCACGGCATGACGACCGCGTTGTGGCCATCACCGCCGCCATGCCGAGCGGCACAGGCCTCGACCGGTTTCAAGCGACCTTTCCGGACCGCGCGTTCGATGTCGGGATCGCCGAGCAGCACGCCGTCACCTTCGCCGGCGGACTTGCAGCGTCCGGCATGAAACCGTTTTGCGCTATCTACTCAACGTTCCTGCAGCGCGCCTACGATCAGGTCGTCCACGACATCGCGCTTCAAAGCCTGCCGGTGCGGTTCGCCATCGACAGAGCCGGCCTTGTGGGCGCCGACGGAGCGACCCACGCCGGCGCCTTCGACATAGCGTTTCTCAGCTGCCTGCCCGGCATGGTCGTGATGGCCGCCAGCGATGAAGCGGAACTCACCCACATGGTGGCAACGGCTGCCGCCTATGACGACGGGCCGATTGCGTTTCGCTATCCCCGCGGCGAGGGGATCGGCGTTCCCGTGCCGGCACGCGGAGACGTGCTCGAGATTGGCCGTGGCCGTGTGGTGCGCGAGGGAGCGCAGGTGGCGATCCTGTCGTTTGGCGGGCGGCTCTCCTCCGCTGTCGCTGCAGCGGATTCTTTGGCCGCTCACGGGATCAGCGCGACGGTGGCGGATGCCCGGTTTGCCAAGCCGCTCGACCGCGATTTGGTGCTGCGGCTGGCCCGCGAGCACGAGGCCCTGATCACCGTGGAGGAGGGCGCGTCCGGCGGCTTTGGGAGCCGCGTTTTGGAGCTGCTCGCCACCGAAAAAGCCCTTGATGGCGGGCTTAGCATCCGCACCATGACGCTCCCCGATGCCTTTATCGATCACGACAGGCCCGACGCCATGTATGCAGCCGCTCGGCTCGATGCAGAGAGCATTGCGATGACCGCGCGTCACACCCTTGGGATCTCTGGCGATTTGCAGCGCGCATGATTGGCGTGCGCGAACTCCCAACGGCGGTGACGGTCGGTGCCCTGGCCGCTAGCATGGCGTGACTGGTGAGCGATGTGAGGGGCCTGCGTGATGGCGGTGCGGCGGGTGGCGGCCGTTCTGGCGGCGGATGTAGTGGGCTACACGCGCCGGATGGCCGAGGACGAACTCACGACGCTGCGGCAGCTCGGCGAGTTGCGACAGAGCGTGCTTTATCCCGCTATCGCGCGTGCCGAGGGCCGCGTTTTCAAAGAGATGGGCGACGGGCTTCTCGCGGAATTTGCCAGCGTCGTCAGCGCTGTGGAGTGCGGCCACGCCATCCAATCACAAGTGCCAGCAGCGGCGCGCGACAGCCAAGGCGAGCCATTGCAGTTGCGGATCGGCATCCACTTCGGCGAAGTCGTGGCCGAGGGCGACGACCTCTTCGGCGAGACCGTCAACATGGCAGCGCGTATTGAGGCCGCGGCTGGCCCCGGAGAGGTCTGGCTCTCGGAGCAAGCGCGGCAGATGGTCGGTAATCGCACTGCGCTGGCGATAACCTCGCAGGGTGCACATAACCTCAAAGGGTTTGCCGACCCTGCGGAACTTTTCGCGGTCCGCGCCGGTGATACCGCACCGCCCGGTGCCAGTCGGCCGCAGCGTCGCTCCCGTGCCAACCCTCGGAATCTTGCGTTGGCCGGGGTCGTCTTGGCAGCGGCCATCGGTGGCGTTGTTGTCCGGTTCGCGCTCGCGCCCGATCACACGAGCGTCGACACCGCAGCGTCGCTCCCGAGCGGGCTGCGACACGGCGAGGTTTTTCGCGATTGCGACGAGTGTCCGCAGATGGTGGCGGTGGCCGGCGGTGAGCTTCTGATGGGGGCGCCCGAGGAGGGGATCGCATCAGGCCTCTTTCCGCCCGAGCAGGGGCCGCAACGCTTGGTCGACATCGCGCCATTTGCCGTAGCGCAGCGGGAAGTCACGCGAGCCGAATTCTCCACGTTTCTGGATGCCTCCGATCACCAGCGACCCACAGGCTGCCGCACGTGGGAGGACGGGACCAGCGCCATTCGCGAGGATCGGTCCTTCGACGACCCCGGCTTTCCCCAAGAGGAGGATCACCCGGCGGTCTGCATCAGCTGGCACGATGCGCGCGCCTTCGCCGACTGGCTAGCGCGGAAAACCGGCGAACCCTACCGCCTGCTCACCGAGGCGGAATGGGAGTTCGTGGCGCGAGCGGGTGCCGACACACGCTTTTCGTTCGGCGCGGATCCTGACGAGGTGTGCGCGTTCGACAACGTCGCGGATGCCACAGCGCGATCGCGCTGGGACGGCTGGGAGACGGCGCTGTGCAGCGACGGCCGCGTCTTCACCGGCCCCGTTGGATCCTACGACGCGAACCCGTTCGGCGTTTTCGACATCTACGGCAATGTGCGCGAGTGGGTGCAGGACTGCTGGCACCAAACCTTCGCAGGCGCGCCAGTGACAGGCGAGGCGTGGACCACGCCAGGCTGCGACTTGCGTGTCGTGCGCGGCGGCTCCTGGGACAGTAAGCCAAGCATCATTTCATCATCCCACCGCGGGCGACTGCCGGCCGATCATCGCGACTTTCTGTACGGTTTCCGCGTCGCACGTGATCTCAACGCTGACTAGTTGGCAGGCGGGGCGCCCTGCATCGAATCTTCAAACCAGGTGATGATCACATTGAGCTTTGACACAATCAGAGCGTTTTGGAGCGAACGCGCGTTCCACTCCACGGCGTCCGCTGCGCTCCAGTTCGGCCCTGGGGCTGTTGTCCCGTACTTGGCTTCTAAGCGTTTCATAACCGATTCATTGAAGTCACTCTGCTTCTCCCAGGTTGCTCGCTCGCGGCGCAGAATTCGATTGCGCTTGGTGCGCGAAGTGCCCGCGCCGTACATATCGTTCCAAAGCTCGCGAAAGTAGGGGAAGTCGTTCTGCAAAAGGAGGAAGAAAGCAACGTTGAGCTGGTCGCTGACCCCTTCAATCTTGAAATCGTAAAGTGTGTTTCCGCCGCCGCTAAACCATCTGATGATCGTATCGACATCTTTCTCGGTCCAAAACTCTACCCTTTAGACCGGATACGGTCTATTGCGACCGGCTTCACGACTGTTGTCGTCGCGAGACTGGAGGTCTGATCCCGATTCAGGATTCGCCAACGCCCGGCTATATTCCGCTGGTACGATAAGAGCCGCGGCCGCAAAAACGAGGCCGGTCAACAAACGCGTCATGAGCACCACCTCAGCGCATGATTTGGCCGCAACCGCGGCATCATTGCGGCGAAGGTTACATGTGTTTCGGTCAAATTGAAATTAAGTTGCGCAACAAACGAGCCGCAGTATCGTCCAACCAGGGAACGAGACCGACCTATGCACAGACCGACCATCGAATGCGTTCACGATGCGAAGGCGTTGGTGGGGGAAAGCGCCGTCTGGGATGAGGCAGCTGCCATGTTGCGGTGGGTCGATATCGACGGTGGCCTCCTTCACGCCTTCGCCCCAGAACGCGGCCCACAAACCCCCATGGCCCTCGGCGAGAAGCTCGGCTGTATCGTTCCGCGCGCCGGCGGTGG
>CAKZYH010000465.1 GCA_937884725.1 uncultured Paracoccaceae bacterium | reverse complement strand
TCCGGCACGACATGCCGGTGTCTGAGCTGATTTGGACCCGGCTTGGGCCGACGCTCCTGTTGATGGTCACCACCATCACGATCGCTGTGGGCGTTGGCATTTTGCTGGGGCTGCTCGCGGCGACGGGCCTCAACACGTGGCGTGACAGCGTGATTTCGGTGCTGGCGCTGGTGTCCTACGCGACGCCGCTCTTCTGGGTCGGCCTGATGCTGATCGTGGTGTTTTCCATCAACCTTGGCTGGTTCCCAACCTCCGGGATGGAGACCATTGCCGCGTTCAACACCGGGTGGGACAGGGTGTGGGACATTGCGCACCACCTGGTGCTGCCCTCCGTCACGCTCTCACTGTTTTATCTGGCGCTTTATACGCGGCTGATGCGCGCCTCGATGCTGGAGCAGGCGGGGATGGACTATGTGACGACGGCGCGCGCCAAGGGCGTGACGGAGCGATCGATCACCTTCCGCCATGTGCTGCGCAATGCGCTTCTGCCGGTGGTGACGATGGCTGGCGTCCAGGTGTCTTCGCTCATTGGCGGATCGGTGATTGTGGAGACGGTGTTTGGCTGGCCGGGGCTTGGTCAGCTGGCGTTTGAATCGCTGTTTGCCCGCGATCTCAACCTGCTTCTTGGCATCTTCCTGCTGTCGGCTGTGCTGGTGCTCGTCGTGAACCTCATCGTCGACATCATCTACACCATCCTCGACCCACGGATTGAACTGGCATGAGCGACGCGACCGCAGGCGCCCCCTCCACCAGCGGCCAGCGTGGCGGCTTCTGGTCCCGTTTTGCCAAAAACCGCGGGGCGGTGGCCGGCCTTGTCATTTTGGCGGTCGTGGTCGTGTTCGCGGCCCTGGCGCCGATCCTTTACCCCGGAGATCCGTTTGCGCTCGCCGGCCGGCCGATGACACCGCCCTTCCAGGGTGAGTACTTCTTCGGCACCGACACGCTGGGCCGGGACATTGCGGCCGGGATGGCGCACGGCGCGCGCACTTCGCTGCTGATCGGCATCATCGCGACGCTGGTGGCCGTCGCGTTCGGCACGCTGGTGGGCGGGATTGCCGGCTATTATGGCGGCTGGGTCGACGACATGCTGATGCGTGTCACGGAAGTGTTTCAGACGATCCCGTCGTTCATCTTCGCCATTTTGCTGGTGGCGGTGATTACGCCATCCATTGAGAGCGTGATTATCGCGATTTCGGTGGTGTCGTGGCCGCCGCTAGCGCGGCTTGTCCGGGGCGAGTTCATTAGCCTGCGCAACCGGGAATTTGTGCAGGCGAATGTGCTGATGGGGATGCCGGATTGGCGCATACTTTTTGTGCAAATCCTGCCTAATTGCTTGTCGCCCATCATTGTGGCCGGGTCGCTTCTGGTGGCGACGGCGATCCTGATCGAAAGCGCCCTCGCCTTTTTGGGGCTTGGCGATCCTAACGTGATGAGCTGGGGGTGGCAGGTGGGCGCGGGCCGGCCCGTGCTGCGCCGGGCGTGGTGGATCTGTACGTTCCCCGGCGTTGCAATCCTGCTCACGGTGCTTGCCATCAACCTTGTGGGCGAAGGCCTCAACGATGCCCTCAACCCCCGTCTGCGGGAGCGCGGCAAATGACAGCTGTTCTGGATATCCGCGGCCTTACGGTGGCGCTGCCATCGGGGGCTGACCGCATGAACGCGGTGAGCGATCTGAACCTGACGCTGAATGCCGGCGAGATCACCTGTGTGGTGGGGGAATCGGGCTCAGGCAAATCGCTGAGCGCGCGGGCCGTGATGGGGCTGTTGCCGCCGAAGGTGTCGGTGACCGGCGGCGAGATCATGTTCGGCGACACCAACATTTTGACGCTGTCAGAGCCTGAGCGGCGTGCGATGCGCGGCGAGGACATGGCGATGGTGTTTCAGGAGCCGATGACGGCGCTGAACCCGCTGATGACCGTCGGGCGGCAGATCGACGAGGTGCTGCGGATCCACACCAAGTTCGGCCGCAAGGAGCGCCGGCAGAGGATCCTGGACCTTCTGACCGAGGTGAAGCTGCCGACGCCGGAGCGCATCATTGCAAGCTACCCGCATCAGCTGTCGGGCGGGCAACGTCAGCGCGCGATGATTGCGATGGCGCTGATTTTGGATCCAAAAGTGCTGGTGGCGGACGAGCCGACGACTGCGCTTGATGTGACGACGCAGGCGCAGATTCTGCGGCTGATCCGTGAGCTGCAGGAGCGACACGGCACGGGCGTCATGTTCATCACCCACGACTTCGGCGTGGTGGCCGAGATTGCCGACCACATCGCAGTGATGCAGCACGGCGTGCTGGTGGAGGCTGGTCCGGCGGCGCAGATCCTGAACAACCCGCAGCGGCCCTATACGCAGGAGCTGATTGGCTCGGTGCCGAGCCTTGTTCCGCGCAAGCGCGAGGCGGTGACGACGCGCACTGTGATGACGGTGTCGGACCTGTCGAAGATCTACCGCAGCAGTGGTGGGCTGTTTGGCAAGGCGAAAGAGTTCAAGGCGGCAAGCGGCGTGAACCTTGAGCTGAAGCGCGGCGAGACCCTGGGCGTTGTGGGCGAATCCGGGTCGGGCAAAACCACAGTGGCGCGGTGTTTGGTGCGCCTGCTGCAGCCAGACACTGGCAAGATCGACCTTGATGGCGTCGATATCGCGCCGCTGAACCGCCAGGGGCTGCGGCCTTACCGCAACCGCGTTCAGATGGTGTTTCAGGACCCCTATGCGTCGCTGAACCCGCGGCGGACAGTGGGGCATATTCTGACCGAAGGGCCGATGGCGCGGGGTAAGCCGGGCAAGGATGCGCACGCCCGGGCGCGGGAGCTTTTGGCGCTCGTGGGGCTCGATCCGAAGGTGGAGGAGCGCTATCCACACGAGTTTTCCGGTGGTCAGCGCCAGCGGATCGGGCTTGCACGCGCGCTGGCCATGGAGCCGGAAATTCTGGTGGCGGACGAGCCTGTGTCAGCGCTTGATGTGTCGGTCCAGGCGCAGGTTCTGAAGCTGATGGATGAAATCCGAGAGCAGCTGGGACTGTCGGTGGTCTTCATCACCCACGATCTGCGGGTTGCGGCGCAGGTGTGCGATCGGATTGCGGTGATGTCGAAGGGCGAAGTCGTCGAGCAAGGCAAGACCGCTGACGTGTTTGCGAGCCCGCAGCACGAGTACACGCGTGAGCTCTTTGCGGCGATCCCGGGCCGCGAATGGTCGAGCGAGATGGAAACGCACGCTGCGGCGGTGAACGCGTGAGCGGCGAGGTCGACTGGGCGGCGACCCTTGCATCGCAGGGCATTGATGAGGATGTGGTCGCGCGCGGTAAGCAGGCCGCGGCGCGGATGTCGGCCGCTGCGGCGACGATTTCCCACGAGCCAGCGGACGGGATGATCCCGGCCGACCTGGTGGTGTCGCTGATGGCGCGGCGGAAGGCTCAGTAAGTGACGACGCTGGGCCGGTCGGTCGAAGAGATTGCTGCCGCCATCGCATCGGGTGAGATCTCCGCGGCGGAGGCGGCGACGGTTCATCTCGATGCTCTTGCGCGGGTCGACAAGGAGCTGAACGCTGTAGCGCGGCTCGAGCCGGAGGCGGCCGCAGCGGCGGCGGCGGAGAAAGACGCTGCGGCGGCCTCCACCGGCCCGCTGCATGGGGTGCCGCTGGCGCATAAGGACATCTATGGCCGTGCGGCATGGCTGCACGAGGCAGGGTCCGCGGTGCTTGCGGGGAACCGCGCGGCGGTCACCTCATCCAGCCTGACGTCGCTGGATGAAGCGGGTGCGCTCGATATCGGGCGGCTCAACACGGTTGAGTTTGCGCTTGGGCCGGCGGGGCTCAACGACATTACGGGAGCGGTCAAAAACCCTTGGAACACTGAGCACATCACCGGGGGGTCGTCCTCCGGGTCGGGCGCGTGCGTTGCGGCGGGCGCGGTACCGGCAGCGCTCGGGTCGGACACTGGCGGGTCGATCCGGCTTCCCGCGGCGGCCTGCGGTGTTGTGGGCATCAAGCCGACCGCGGGGCGGATTGGGCGGACCGGGGTGTTTCCGGCGGCGGGGTCGCTCGACACGGTGGGGCCGCTCGCGACGACGGTGCGCGATGCTGCGATCCTGCTTGAGGTCATGTGCCGCCACGATCCGGCGGACCCGCAATCGGTGGACCTACCGGCGCCGGGTCCGCTCGCGACCATCGAGGATGGGTTGGCGGGGCTGACGATCGGCGTTGCGCGGGAATACTTTTTTGATCCTGTGACGACCGCTGTGGGCGCGGCGTTGGAGGGCGTGATTTCGCTGACCGAGCGCGAGGGCGGTGCACTCAGCGATGTGGCGTTCCCGGACATTGCGCTCACCAACCGTTTTACGATGGCGATCATTGGCGCCGAGGCCGCGGCGGTGCATCGGCCGTGGATTGAGACCCGCGCAGCGCAGTATGGCCCGCAAACGCTGGAGCGGCTGGTAGCAGGGCTGTTTATTCCGGCGAGCGCCTACATTGCGGCGCTTCACCAACGCCACGCCGCGCTGGCGGCGGCGCTGGATGGGCCTTTTGCGGCCGTTGACGTGGTGCTTGTGCCGGCGATCCCGTTTGAGGTGCCAAAGATCACCGACCCCAGCATGAACGCTGAGATGATCGGGTACACCACCCGGCCATTCAACTATCTAGGGCTGCCGTGCATGGTCATCCCTATCGGCGTTGATGGGGCCGGGTTGCCGATCGCGGTGCAGCTGGTGGCGCGGCCGTTTGAAGAGGCGACGCTGTTGCGGGCCGCGCGGGCCTTGGAACGCGCCCTCGCCTTTCGCGAGAGCCACACGCCCGGGATCACTGCTTAGGTCATGCCTTCATCAAGGGCGTGACCTAGAGCTTCTTGAAGTACCGCGCGACGGGCCATGGCTCATAGCCGTCCGCCTCATAGGTTAGGCGCGCTGGTGCGTGGCCGCGGTCGCCGATGGTCTCGACCATCACCATCGAAAGGCCCGCCTCCGCGAAACGCTGTTCTGCAAATGCCATAAGCTGCCGGGCTATTCCGCGCCTTTGATGGCGGGGATCGACCGCAACGATCACGATTTCCCCCATTCGGTCCTCGGGATGGCAGCGCAGGCCAAGAAAACCGACAACCTCATCAGCCGAAAGTGCGACCCACACGTCCTGCGCTTCGGTGTCGAGCAGCGCGCCGACATCCGCCTTCTGGCGCGCCTGCCAGCCGTGGGGATAGAAGTTGTCATAGACAAATTGCGGAACGTCCTCGGCTGTCTTGTCGAGAACGCCTGTCCAGGCGCGGACGGCGAGGTCGATCAGGTTACCTCTTTGTGCCGTTTCAAAGGGTGCAAAGG
>CAKZYH010000464.1 GCA_937884725.1 uncultured Paracoccaceae bacterium | reverse complement strand
TCTGCGACGCGGCGATAATCGCGCTGGATGAAGCCGAATAGGATTTGGGCGAGGACGCCCCGCTCCTCCCGCGACAGGCGGCTTGTGATGCCAAAGTCCACAGCGACCAGCGTGCCGTCGGGCTCCACGAACAGGTTGCCCTGGTGCATGTCGGCGTGGAAGAAGCCGTCGCGCACGGCATGGCGCAGGAATGTTTGCAGGACGAAGCGGCCGAGCTGGGGCACGTTGTGGCCGGCGGCTGCCATTTCGGCCGGGCGCGACAGTTTGATGCCCTCGATCCACTCCATCGTGAGGATCGTGCGGGCGGTGCGCGCCCACTCCACCGATGGCACGCGGAAGCCGAGGTCACCGCGGGTGTTTTCGGCCATCTCGGAGATGGCGGCGGCTTCGAGGCGGAAGTCCATTTCGAAGCGGACCGATTCGGCTAGGGTGTCCACAACCGCGATAGGGCGCAAGCGCCTGGCGCTTTTGACGAACCGCTCCACCATGCGCGCGGCGACGTAGTAGCTTTCAAGGTCTTTCTCAAAGCGGCGTTGCACGCCGGGGCGCAGCACTTTGACGGCGACGGAGCGCGCGCCTTTCGCGTCAACGAGCTTGGCGCGGTGCACCTGTGCGATGGAGGCGGCTGCGATGGAGGGGCCGAACTCGGCGAAAATTTCGTCCACCGGGGCGCCGAGCGCCGACGCCACCGAGGCCCTGGCGACATCGTCAGGCACGGGGGGCACTTGGTCCTGGAGCGCGGCGAGTTCGGCGGCCACGTCCTCGCCCACCACATCGGCGCGGGTTGCGAGGAATTGGCCAAGCTTCACGTAGGACGGGCCGAGCTTGTCCATGGCCTGGGAGAGGTTGTGGGCCATCTCGCGGCTTTTGACGCCGCGCCGTTCCAAGAGCCGGATGGTTCTAACGGCAAAGCGCGCGCTTGCCGGAGCACCGTCGAGAGGGACGATCCCGAACACGCCTTCTCGGGCCAGCACGTAGCCGCCCCAGAGCAGGCGAAAGCCGGCGGCAATGCTCATTAAAGTTTGAACCCGGAGTGGATCGCGACGACACCTCCCGTCAGCCGTCGCACGCTGACGTTCTCAAAGCCCTCCCGCTCCATCTCGGCGGCGAAGCGGCCAGGGTTTGGGAAGGTGCGGATGCTTTCAACGAGGTAGCGGTAGGGTTCGCCATCGCCGGCGATCTGCTGGCCGAGCCAGGGAATGACGTTGAAAGAGTAGACGTCGTAAAACTCGCGCACGATGGGTAGGTCCACCTGGCTGAACTCCAGGCACATGAAGCGGCCGCCGCGTTGGAGGACGCGCCGCGCCTCGGCGAGCGCTTGGCGTCGGCGAGTGACGTTACGGATGCCGAACGCGATGGTGTAGGCGGCGACGCTGTTGTCGGGCAGCGGCAGCGCCTCGGCGTTGGCGGTCACGAAGTGGCAGGGGGTACGCGGCTTGAAGCGTTTTGCGTCGCGCTCTGCGCCGACGGTGAGCATGTCGGTGTTGATGTCGGCGACGATGACCTCGCCGTTGGCGCCGACCTTATCGGCGATGCGGAAAGCGACGTCTGCGGTGCCGCCGGCGACATCGAGGGCGCGCCAGAGGGCGCGGGGGTGCCGCGGCGGGGCGAGCCAGGCGACCATGGCGTCCTTCCACGCCCGGTGGAGGCCGCCCGACATGGCGTCGTTCATCATGTCGTAGCGGGTTGCCACGGTGTCAAACACCTGGTTGACGAGGCCTTGCTTTTCCGCGACCGCCACATCTCGAAAGCCGAATGCGGCCCTGTCCTCGCCGCTGCCGCTGTTTGCAACGCCGCCGGATATGTCAGTCTTATTCGACACTTCGCATCAACACCTTCGCCAGACAAAGTTGTAGACCTTGCCTTTACCGACCGCCATGGCCCGCGTCACCGCGGCACTCCAGGATAGCAGCCGTGCCTGAGTTGCCTGAGGTTGAGACGGTGCGGCGTGGTCTGGCGCCGGTGATGGAAGGCGAGCCTATTCTATCAGCGCATATAGCGCGGGCTGACCTGCGTTTCCCCTTCCCAGACAATTTCGCGCGGCGGCTCACGGGGCGGACTGTGCGCGGGCTCGGGCGACGGGCGAAATACCTTTTGGTGCATCTGTCTGATGACACAACGCTGATTGCGCATTTGGGAATGTCGGGTGCGTTTCGTGTCGACGGTGACGCTGCGGGCGAGCCCATCGGCGTTTATGCTATCGCGCGCGGCAAACTGCCCGCGCACGATCATGTGCGGCTCTCGCTGCCCGGAAAGACGGTGATTTACAACGATCCGCGCCGGTTTGGCTTTATGACGCTGGCGCCGACGGCCGAGCTTGAGGCGCACCCTTACTTTGAGCATCTGGGCGTTGAGCCTGTGGCGGGGGCGTTGACGCCTGACTATCTGGCGAGCGCGCTAGCGGGGAAGAACACTCCGCTGAAGGCAGCGCTTCTCGACCAGCGCATCATTGCGGGACTGGGCAATATTTATGTGTGTGAGGCTCTGTGGCGGGCGCGCTTGTCTCCGCGGCGGCTGGCAGGGACAGTCCCGCGCCGCGACGGGACCGCGGGCCAGCGCGTGGTCCGGCTCACCGATGCCATCAT
>CAKZYH010000463.1 GCA_937884725.1 uncultured Paracoccaceae bacterium | reverse complement strand
CCGACGTGAAGTAGGCCCCATGGAACACGTCGCCCGCGCCGGACGTATCGATCACTTTTTCCGGCGGAATGTTGAGCGCTGGCATGGTAAGCGGCTCGCCGGTTCCCTCAAACCAAACAAGCCCCCGCTCGCCCAGCGTCACAGCACCCACTTTGCAGCCGCGCCCGCGCAGATAATCCAGCATTGCCAGCGGGTTCAGCGACATCTGCTCGCACATGCGCTCCGACACCACCGCCACATCGATCAGCCCCAAAAGCTCATCGGTGGTCTCGCGATAGGAGCCGCCATCGAGCGAGGTCAGCACACCCTTCTCGCGGCAGATCTTGGCATAGTGGAGCGCTGCGTCGGCCATATGGCCATCCAGATGAAGCCCCTTGATCCCGCCCAAATTGAGCTGCGGGAAGGGATGCAAAAAGTCAGCGTCGCGGCAGCGCACGATGGCCCGCTTACCGTCCCGCGGCATGATGAAAGACAGGCTCGATTCACTCACCTTGCGCCCGTGCACAGACACGCCGGCGCGTGAGGCCATGTCGAGAAACATGCGCGCCAAAGCATCGTCCGCCTGCTGGCAAATGATGTCGCCCTTCACCCCAAGCTTTGCGGCGCAAAACGCAGCCGTGACCGCATTGCCGCCGAAGGCAACGGCGTAATCGTCGGCAATGGTCTTGTCGTCGCCTTGGGGCAAATCGTCGGCGATGAAGGTGACGTCGATATACGCGTGACCGATGAAGAGCGCCTCCATCCGCACCGTCCTTTCGTGATGAGTTGGCTGACGTTACGCATCCGCGCGCGCCCCGCCAAGCGGCTACCAGCTCTCAGTGCCGGGCAATCCTTTGATCGGCCCGCGGAGCCCTGGCGTCACCCAGCCCGAATAGTATCCGCCCGGCTGCGGCCGCACCTTCGCCTCGCCCACATAGGCCGCATCCACCCGCGAGGCATAAAACACCGGCCAGCCCGCAATTGAGGGGTAAGGCTCACCCAAATCATTGAGCGGATCGGGATAGGTGTAGGCCGCTTCGTGGCTGACCCGGCCGTTCACGACGAGGTTGAAATAGGTGGCAAAGCCCTTCCACTCACACGCGGTCACCTTGTCGACGGGCCGCAGCTTATCCATCGCGACATGTTCCGGCGGAATATGATAGGCGGGCGCGCTCGCAGTCTCGCAAATCCGCTTTGCCGCAAAAGTGTCGGCAACGGTCTCGCCATTAAACACCACGCGGACCCGTTCGCTCACATCCTCAACGCGGGGAGGGCGGGGGAAGTCCCACACTGATTCCTCGCCAGGCCCTACCGGCTCCACATTATGCGGCCGCCGCGAGTGCGCCCAAGCCGCCCGGCTCGGCCCCACGCGAGCCAGCAACCACGCTTTGTCAGGAACATTCATCGCGCTTCTCCCACCGCCACATCTGATCATGTGAGACGTCGCGCCCGCCTGACCATCGGGGGGTGCCGCGCAAACTGTCACGGCGGGCGTATGCGCGCGTCACCACTCCCGGGCGCTGATGTGCAAAAGCCGCACTGCTGAACCACCCTCAACCCACCGGTCCGCGACGCCCAACACCAAGACGAGACATCGTTTGACCCTCTTCAAATCGATCCACGTCAAAACCGCGAAACCGATTGCGTACCGCAACCCATCCGCCTCATCATCGGGCGTGGGAGCGAAGCGCCCCACGCCACGCTATACGCAGGATGAGCGGGCGCAAAGAACGGCAAATCAAGCTTCCCATACAGGCAAATCTGAGCACCGCGGAGCAGCGAACGAAAGCGATACGCTGCCATCGTACAGGGCGCGGACCCGAGAACGAGAGACTGCAATAGTCAGCTCGACTACCCCCAACGAGTATAAACGCAACTTAGTGTACGTCCGCCTCGCCACAGTAAAGTAATGAACGGGCGACCAACGACAACCCGTTTCACGAGCCCAGTAAATCCCCACTCTCAAGGGCATCTAAGCGGCACACATTCATGCGAGGCCAAGTGTTTAAAGAGCGGTGGATTTTCACAGCCAGCAGATCAGTTGGCGACAATCAATCAAGACGCAAGCAAACTCATAGCTACATTACGCGCTCACAACGATCTTAGCCGTCCGTCACCCGGCGGCTCCGTTGGGCCGAGCGAACACACCTAGTATTGCCGCAGCAACGCGGTCAGCTTGCCCTGAATTCGCACCCGATCGGCCCCGAAGATCCGCGTTTCGTAGTCCGGGTTGGCCGCTTCAAGCGCGACAGTATTGCCGCGCCGGCGCAGCCGCTTGAGCGTTGCCTCTTCATCATCAATCAGCGCAACAACAATATCGCCCGACTCCGCCCGGTCCGTCCGCCGGATCACAACAGTATCGCCGTCGTGAATACCGGCCTCCACCATGGAGTCGCCCTTCACCTCCAACGCAAAGTGCTCGCCGCTCCCCAGCATCGCGGAGGGGAGGTGCACCTCGTCGGTCTTCTCCTGGATCGCAGCAATGGGAACGCCGGCAGCAATGCGCCCCATCATCGGCACGTCCACCACGTCATAGGCCTGGGACACGCTGCGAATACTGGGCCGCAACGAGTCCGACCCCTCACGCGGGCGCATGGGCCGCGCCGCGCCCTCAATCACACTTGGCGAAAAGCCGCGTTGGGGCTGGCGCTCCACCGGTGAAATACCGGCCCGCGCCAGCGGCTCGGGCAGCCTTAACACCTCCAGCGCCCGCGCCCTGTTAGGCAGCCGCTTGATGAAGCCGCGCTCTTCCAGTGCCGTAATCAGGCGATGGATTCCCGACTTCGATTTCAGGTCCAGCGCATCCTTCATTTCTTCGAAGGAAGGCGGAACACCGTCATCGCTCATGCGCTGATGAATGAACACCAAGAGATCGTGTTGCTTCTTTGTTAGCATTCTGACCCGCCACCCCGGTTGCCAGAGGGAACGCATGTGCGAATCAGTCCCTCGGATCACGCTTCGTACATACACGTTCGTCGTGTGTTCTACAACCCGCAACCGAACGTTTTGCCAATGTCCACCTACAGGCGGATGTAACGACAGGGGCTGCCCGCCTCCCGAGCCCCGTCCCTTGGCTCCCTCACCAATAATACGTCAGCGTCGCTAAGCACACGCAACATGGACGAATCTTGTGTGGAAAACGGAAAGATTTTGTCGCCCCGTCGTTGCGCACGCAGATGGTCACGCCGCGGGCCGCCGGGGGCAAGGTCAACGCCCAAGAGGCCGTCCTCAACCACCGGCCCTGGCGACGGCACACCCTGCATCGCCTCGAGCAGCGGAATGAGAAACAAAACCGCGCACACAACCCCCGAAACAGGATTGCCCGGCAAGCCGAGTACCATCGGGGCAGAGGCAAACATCAGCGGTTTGCCGGGCCGCACTGCGACCTTCCAAAAGTCGAGCCCAATCCCGAGCTGTGACAGGGCCGGCTGGATCAGGTCGTGATCCCCCACCGACGCTCCGCCAAGCGTCACCAAGATATCAGCTTCAGCGAGCCCCACTTTCGCCCGTTCGGTGATCACGCCCACATCGTCCGGCGCAATCCCAAGATCGATGGCTTTTCCGCCCGCGCGATGCACCATCGCCGCCAGCGCCGGCGTCACCGAGGCCACAATCTGGTCCGGCCCCGCGGAAGCGCCCGGCGGCACCAACTCATCCCCGGTCGCTAGGATCGCCACAACCGGTGACCGCGCGACGCTCAACCGGTCGTGCCCCCCAGCCCCAGCCAGTGCCAGATGCCGCGGGGAAAGCCGGGTCCGCGCGCCAACGAGCGTGTCGTCTGCCACAAAGTCGATCCCCGCGCGGCGCACATTCGCCCCCGCTACAGGGACCTCTGTCGCCGTCAACAGATCGCCGCTCCGGGTGGCGTCTTCCTGAATCAGCACCGTATCCGCACCCGCCGGCAGCGGCGCACCGGTGAAAATCCGCACCGCTTGCCCGCTCTCCACCGGGTGCGCATAGGATAGCCCCGCCTTGGCCTCACCCACAACGTTCAGCGGGCCGGGCAAATCCCCGTGCGCCAGCGCATAACCATCCATGGCGGAGGCGTGAAATGGCGGCTGCGTGCGCCTCGCCACAACATCCTCCGCAAGCACGCGGTTATCGCACGCGCCAAGCGGCAACGTCTCGCTCGGCAATCGCGGTGCAGCCTCAAATAGCCGCGCCCGCGCCTCCTCAACGCTGATCACTTGTGATCACTGCGAAAGTCGCCCGAGCGCCCACCCGTCTTGGACAAAAGCCGCACCGGCCCAATCACCATCTGGCGGTCGATGGCCTTTGCCATGTCATAGACCGTCAGGCACGCCACGCTCACCGCCGTCAGCGCTTCCATCTCAACCCCGGTCTGCCCGGTGGTCGCGACGCGGCTCGTCACCCGCACGCCGTCCTCTTCCAGCGCCAGATCCACCCCCGCCGACGATAAGCTCAGCGGGTGGCACAGCGGAATGAGATCGGCGGTTCGCTTTGCGCCCATAATCCCGGCAAGCCGCGCCGTCCCCAGCGCGTCGCCCTTCTTCAAAACGCCTGCCGCAACCGCATCGCGCGCAGCCTGGCTCATCGTCACAAAGCCTTCCGCCTCGGCGACCCGCGTCGTCGACGCCTTCTGCGACACGTCCACCATCCGCGCCGAACCATCGGGCGCAATGTGCGTCAGCGTCGGCGTCAGCAACTCCTTCGTCGCCGCCGCCACATCGTCCTGCCGCATCAGGCTCTCGCCCACCAAAATCGCGCTCACGCCATGGGGCTTCAGAGCGGCCACATCCTCAGCGGTGAAAATGCCCGATTCCGAAATCAACACCCGATCCGGCGGCACCTGCCGCGCCAGCCGCCCGGTGACGGCAAGGTCGGTGTGGAAGGTGCGCAGATCACGGTTGTTGATGCCCAAAAGCGGGGAGGGCAGCTTCAGCGCCCGCTCCAAATCGCGCTCGTCGTGCACCTCTAAGAGCGAGGCCATCCCAACCTCTCCCGCAGCCTTCACCAGCGCCATCGCGGTATCGTCATCGACGCCGGTCAGGATCACCAAAATGCAGTCGGCCCCCATGAGCCGCGCCTCGTAAACCTGCTCGGGCACGTACATGAAGTCTTTGCGCAGCGCCGGCAGCGAACAGGCATCGCGCGCCGCCGCCAAAAACTCCGGCGCCCCCTGAAAGGACGGCCCATCGGTCAGCACCGACAAACACGCAGCCCCGCCCGCCTCATAGGCGCGCGCCAGCGCCGGCGGATCAAAGTCCGGCCGGATGAGCCCCTTCGACGGGCTCGCCTTCTTAATCTCAGCAATCAGCGCCATGCCGGTCGCAGCGGTCTTGGCCGCCATCGCACCGGCAAAGTCCCGCGGTGCCGGTGCCGCCAGCGCGTCCCGCCGGAGCTCGGCCGAGCGCTCAATCAGCCGCGCGTCAGCAATCTCACGGCGCTTATAAGCCTCAATCCGGGCCAGAATGTCGGGAGGGCTATCCATCAGGGCGCCACCGCCTGGCTGACCGCCACCAGCGCGGCCAAGCGCTCAGCCGCCTTGCCGCTATCGACCAGCTCGTGCGCGGCAACAAGCCCCTCATCCAGCGTCTCAGAATGCCCAGCCACCACCAGTGCCGCCGCAGCATTCAGGCACGCAATATCGCGATAAGCCGACTTTTGCCCGCCCAGCACCGCCTTCAGCGCCGCTGCATTATGCTGCGAATCGCCGCCCTTCAGGCTCTCCGGTTCAGCCCGCGTCACGCCATGGTCCGCCGGGTCAAGAACAAAGGTGCGTACCTCACCACCCGCCACCTCAGCCACCTGCGTGGTCGTCGTTGTGGTGATCTCATCGAGCCCATCATCGCCGTGAACCACCCAGACCCGCTCGCTCCCCAGCGTCGCTAGCACCTCGGCAAGCGGCACCACCCAGCGCTCATCAAACACGCCGATCAGCTGCCGCGTCACACCCGCCGGATTGGACAGCGGCCCCAGAAGATTGAACGCGGTGCGTGTCCCAAGCTCCACCCGCGCTGGCCCCACATGCTTCATCGCTGCATGGTGCGCGGGCGCAAACATGAAGCCGATCCCGGCCTTCTCGATGCACGCCGCAATCCCCACCGGCGATAGGTCAATGCTGACCCCAAGCGCCGCTAACGTGTCCGCAGCCCCCGACCGAGACGACAGCGCCCGGTTGCCGTGCTTGGCCACCGGCACCCCCGCCGCCGCCACAATAAAGGCCGCGCACGTCGACACGTTGTAGGAGCCCGACGCATCGCCCCCGGTGCCGACAATGTCGATGGCGTCAGGCGGCGCTACCACCCGCGCCATCTTGGCCCGCATCACCTCAACGGCGCCTGTGATCTCCTCCACCGTCTCGCCGCGCACGCGCAGCGACATCAAAAAGCCGCCAATCTGCGCCGGCGTTGCATCACCCGACATCAAGACATGAAACGCCGCCGCGCTCTCTTCCCGGCTCAACTGCGCCCCAGTGGCGGCCTTAGCAATCAGCCCCTTCAAGTCAGACATGGGTCGTCACGGCATCCCCTGGTGCTGCGGCTGGCGCAGCCCGATCAGCGTTTCAATCACAACCACGTTCTGGCGCACACCGCCCACCTCGTCCTGCCACGCACCCACAAAGTCGGAGAGCATGGTGTCGGCAAGCCCCTGGTTCAGCGTCTGGCGGATGGGCTGCAAGTCGGCCGAAGCGCGGAAGAAGACCGGGTCCACAACCGTCGCCACCTCAAACACCACACGGCGCCCGTCGTCGGTCACGAGCGTCCCTTTGTGCCCAGCCGGCCCCTCAAATGCCGCCCTTGCCAGCGTCGCCGGGATACCCTCAGGCCGCGTGTCACTCCTGGTGAACTCAACGCTCTCATTGACGGTCGCCTCATAGCGCCCCGCCACCTCTTCGATGGTCACGCCAGTCCCCAGCGCGTCGACGGCCTCCTGCGCCAGCCGCTCCACCCGGCCCGTGCGCTCGTTCTCGACCCAAGCTAGGATCACGTCCTCGACCACGTCGTCATAGGGCCGCTCCGCCGACGGCGTCACCGCATCAAGCTGCACCCAGCTTGTCGAGCCGCCGTCCTGCACCGGGATCGCATCATCGCCCACTTCCATCGTGTAGGCGGTGTTCACCACCTGCGCCCGGTTTGGCAGATCCGCAGGCGCCCCCGTCGCGGTGTCGATCCCCTGATCCGTCACCGCGTCAACCGTGGTTAGTGGCAGCCCAAACCGCTCGGCAATCTCGGCGACCCGCGCCCCGCCGGCGACCGCATCCTCCACCGAATCAAACAGCGTATCGACCTGATCGCGCGCCTCTTCGGTGGCAATCTCCTCACGGATCTGCGCTTCAACCTCCGACAGGGGAGGCCGCTCGGCCGCACGAATGGCCGACACGCGCACCAGAACCGGCCCAAACCGCCCCTCGACCACATCAACGCCAGGCTCATCGAGCCCAAACGCGGCCGCCGCCACGGCTGGGTCAATCAGATCACCGCGCTCCACAAGGCCCAAATCAACGTCATCGAACGAGCGCTCCAGCCCTTCGAGCACTGTGGTAAAATCCTCGCCACCTTCGAGCGCAGCAGCCGCTTCCCGCGCGCTCGCCATATCGTCCAGAATGACCTGCTGGACCACGCGCCGCTCCACCGCACCAAACCGGCGGTCCTGCTCATAAGCCTCTTCCACATCGCTTGCCGGAACCGCGTCTGGATCGGCGAGCGAGGCCGCGCTCAGTGTCACAGCGCTCACGGTACGCGTCTCAGGCGCGCGAAAATCATCCTTATTCTCGTCGAAGTAGGCACGCAGCTCATCGTCGCTCGGATCAGGGATCGGCCCGATAGCATCCTCATTCAGCTCAAACCAATTCAGCGTGCGCCCCTGCGACTGATACCGGTTGAACGCGCGCAAATACGGCGTCGGCGCTTCAACACCGCCAAGCACCGCATTCACAAACATCTCCTGCTGCGCCGCGCGCCGCTGCAGCGCGATGAAGTCCTGCTCGGTGTAGCCGTTATTTTGCAGCACAAAATCGAACCGCGCCCGATTGAAGCTGCCATCGGCACCCATAAAGACCGGCTCAGCCCGTATGCGCTCCGCCAACGCGTCGTCGCCAAGATCGACCCCCAGCGAACGCGCCGCATCCACCTGGATCGCCTCGTTCAACAGCGTGCCCAGCACCTGCTGCGGCAGCCCCAACGTTTGCGCATCCTGCGGACTGATCGGCCCGATCTGTTGCGCCATCCGGCCCATATACTCCCGATAAAGCCGCGCAAACTCCTGCGCGCTCACCTCAGTTTTGCCCACCTCGGCCACCTGGGATGGATCGATCTGATTGACAAAAGTGGTCGCGCCAAACACCGCGAACGATGCTGCCAGGACCACAATCAGGATTTTTGCCGCCGATGTTTTTGCGCCGCGCCGCAGTGCATTCAGCATTGCCTAAACCTTGTTACCCCACGCTGGTTTTTGCTCGCCGCGCGCGATAGCTAGCGCCCGTCGGCGGCGAGTGCTGTTGGTAGGCCGCGCTTAAGGCTTTTGCAAACACGAATGGGAGGCAAGCCATGCTGATCGCTGGCAATTGGAAAATGAACGGTGATCCCCGCGATCTGTCCGAGTTCACCCGCATGGTCGCCCGTGCACCCGAGGTGCGCAGCGCCGTCGCCCTCGTGGTCTGTCCGCCCGCCGTCATGCTGCAAAAAAGCGTTGAACGCGCCACCGTGTCGCCCCTCACGGTGGGTGCCCAAGACTGCCACTTTGCGGCGTCCGGCGCTCACACCGGCGATTTGTCCGCCGAAATGATCGCGTCCTGCGGCGCCGAGTACGTCATCGTCGGCCACTCCGAACGCCGCACCGACCATGGCGAGACTGACGAGATTGTGTCCCGCAAAGCCCTCGCGGCCCAGCGCGCCGGCCTCACCGCCATCGTCTGCATCGGTGAGACCGAGGCGCAGCGGGACGCCGGCGAAGCCGACCAGGTGGTCACGAGCCAACTCAACGGCTCCATCGCAGACGCTGTCGATCCCGGCCGTCTCGTGATCGCCTACGAACCCGTTTGGGCCATTGGCACAGGCCGCACCCCATCAACAGCCGACGTGGCCGCCATCCACGGCTCCATCCGCCGCTGGCTTGATGATCGCTTCGGCACAGTCGCCGGCGTCCCGGTCCTCTACGGCGGCTCCGTCAAACCCGGCAACGCCCACGAGCTTTTGGCGGTAGAAAACGTCGACGGCGCCCTCGTCGGTGGCGCAAGCCTCAAGGCGGATGACTTCATCGCCATCGCGCTCGCCGCCACGGCAGTGCTTGAGGCCCGCGCGTAAGCTCATCAGGCTGCTTTGTTCGCAAACCCAAACGGTCTTCGGACTTCGGAGAGATCTAGATGAAGTCGTTCCACCCAGCCTGCATCGGCCTCGTGGCCCTCCTGGGCAGTGCGCACCCCTCGCTCGCCCAGGACTTCCCCGACATGATCGGGACATGGACAGGCGTCGGCGATGGCGTTGTGATCGGAGATCCGCTGCACTTCGCGCCGGATCGGGAGGGCAATGGGGCGCCCCGTCGAGCGTCGTTCGAAATCGCTATCGAGATCGTCAATCAGGACGAGCGCTTCATCTGGGGCACCATCAGCGGCGGTGGCGCCGTCGAACCCTGGCTCGCCACGCTATGGAGCGACGGCAAGGGTTACATGGGCGTTGACAGCGACGGCTACATGTTCGGCCGCATCCTGTCCGAAAACGAGGTCGAGAACTGCTACGCCCACACCGGCGCGACGATGGTGGCGGCGTGCACCGTCATGACCCGCCAGCCCTAAGCGCAAAAAAAAGCCCCGCCGGAGCGGGGCAAGTTGTCTTCAAAGAAGACAGGAAACAGAGGGGAGCAAGGCTCGCGTTAGTAGCAAACGCGCTGCTTGCGGATCACGTAGGCGTTGAGCCGGGGGCGCCAGACCCGCACGCGCTTCACGTAGCAATCGCGGCGGTAGGCCGGACGGGCGTGGCCTGCGCCGACTGCAAGGCCGGTGGCAAAGGCTGCGATCCCAAGCGCGGCGGCAGCACCGGCGCGGCGTCCGCGGCGGCCAACCTCTTCAATGGCCGGGGCGGTGGTCTCGATGTTTTTCGACACGGCCGGAGCAAAGCTGCCGGCGCTGGCTGGGGCTGCCGCGGTCAGCGAACCAAGAGTGATGGCGGCTGCGGTGGCAATGGCGGTGAATTTAGTCATCACAAGAGTCCTTTCTGAGCGTTGGTGGGGCGGTGTCTCCCGCCGACGATCAGGAAATGGCGATCATGAACTTCCCTTCATGTGACGCTCGTCACACCTTTCACAAATGCAAAGAAAAAAATTATCGCCTCGATAAGAATTTCCTCAAGTTACTGAATAATATGGAAATTCACCTTCTGAGGTGATGCGTTGATCGTCGATCAAACGCCAAACCGCCATAATCCCGCCCACCGATCCTGGCCGAAAAGGACGGACAAGCGCACCGGCACGAGACCCCTGGCATCGGGCAAAAAAAAGCCCCGCCGGAGCGGGGCAAAGTTTCTTTGGAGGAGAGAGAGGGAGGAGAGGGCGCGTTAGTAACAGACGCGCTGCTTGCGGATCACGTAGGCGTTGAGCCGGGGACGCCAGACCCGCACACGCTCAATGTAGCAATCGCGGCGGTAGGCCGGGCGGGCGTTGGCTGCGCCAGCAACTGCAAGGCCTGTGGCGAAGGCTGCGATCCCAAGCGCGGCGGCAGCACCGGCGCGGCGTCCGCGGCGGCCAACCTCTTCAATGGCCGGGGCGGTGGTCTCGATGTTTTTCGACACGGCCGGAGCAAAGCTGCCGGCGCTGGCTGGGGCTGCCGCGGTCAGCGAACCAAGAGTGATGGCGGCTGCGGTGGCAATGGCGGTGAATTTAGTCATCACAAGAGTCCTTTCTGAGCGTTGGTGGGGCGGTGTCTCCCGCCGACGATCAGGAAATGGCGATCATGAACTTCTCGTCATGTGACGCCCGTCACAGGTTGTTAAAATGCAATGAAACTTCTTATGGCCCTCATAAGCCTGGCTTTGGGTACCCGCGCAGCACCTCGTCGGCAGAGAAAAATGTCAGCAAAAGCGGGGCATTGCGTCGTAAACCCTGAGGGGCAAGTTGGCCGGCGCTCCGTCACGTGCTGCAATCGAACTTGCGCCAGACGTGTTGGGACGTCGTCACCCAGTCGCCATCGGACCAGCAAGCCCACCAACGCAACGCCCGCACCTGTAAAGGCGCGGGCGGGTCTTTCCGAGCAACGGTTCCGTTTGATTGCAAACCGCCCTCGCGGGCCAAGTGGCTGGGGTCGAGATCGTCGAGGCCCAACTTTCGCCAGGTTTAGCGGCGGTAGGTGCGCACGTCTTGCCGGGTCATCCGGCGGTCCGAACGAACGTCTTGCCGGGTCGCTCGGCGGTCTGCGCGGGTGTCTTGGCGAGCCGCCCGGCGGTTTGCACGGACGTCTTGCCGGGTCGCCCGGCGCTCTCTGCGTACCTCTCGTCGGGCATCCCTGCGTGCCCTGCGCCGATCCATTCGACCGACCTGTTCAACGGCAGGTGCGGTCGTTTCGATGGCGGTGTTGATGGCAAAGCTGAGCGGCGCGGCCGTCGCCGAACTCGCAGTGAGGGCGGTGAGTGAAAGTGCGGCAGCAGTAGCGATAGCAACGAACTTGATCATGACGATGCTCCTTCCTGAGCAGCTGCGGCGGACCATTCCGCCACCCCCAGGAGGTGACCATCAGCCATGCATCCATCATGTGACGCGGATCACATGACACAACGTTAAGTTAGGAGTCTTAGCGGCGCACTAGCGGCAATTTTGCGGCGCCCATAACGCCGGCCCCGAAACGCGAAACGCGCCCCCCACGTGGGGAGGCGCGTTCAACACCCTCAAATAAATTTGAGGGAAAGCGATTAGCTCGTCGGTGAGGACTTCGCAGCACCCCAGGAGCAACCGCCCCCAAAGCCACCGTAGCTGTAAGTCGACGTAGAAGCCGGGGTGGCTTTCGCCGAAATCGCTGGCGTGCTGATCGGTGTCGCAGCGACCGTGGCCTCTTCAGCGACCACAGGTGTAACAGCAACTTCTTCAGTAACAGTTTGATCGGTAGCGAAAGCGGAGGTGGCGAACGCCAAAGAGGCGGCGATAACAACAGTGCGCAACATCAGACATCTCCCTTGCATTAGGCGCGTAACAATATCGCTGCATACGACGCTGGCAAGCATGATCATTAGCCACCGCTGCCAGCGCACTGTGCACGTCAACGCCCCAGCGGCACGCCCTGGCCGGCCCCCGCAACTCTAAATCCCGGCACCGGCTGCTCTTTTCCGGCGCTACACTACACGTCGGCGTAGGCGCGCACTTCCATCTTGCCGCCGGGGTGCGTCACCGCGCCCTTCTCAGCCGGGCCCACAAGCT
This sequence comes from uncultured Paracoccaceae bacterium, assembly GCA_937884725.1. Taxonomy (GTDB): domain Bacteria; phylum Pseudomonadota; class Alphaproteobacteria; order Rhizobiales; family Amorphaceae; genus Acuticoccus. The sequence continues at coordinate 10,420 of CAKZYH010000463.1, read as the reverse complement.
GCGCGTATTTCCACAGTGCGCCGGACTTGAACGACGTGTCGCGCGCCTGCCACTCGGTGCGCCTTGCCGCCAACTCCTGGTCCGAAAGGTCCACCGTCATGGTGCCGTCGTTGGCGTCGATGGTGATCATGTCACCATCCTTTAGGAGCGCAATCGGCCCGCCAACGGCCGCCTCAGGCCCAACATGGCCAATACAAAAGCCGCGCGTCGCCCCCGAAAAGCGCCCGTCGGTGATGAGCGCCATCTTCGCGCCCATCCCTTGGCCGTAAAGCGCCGCCGTGGTCGCCAGCATCTCGCGCATCCCAGGACCACCCTTTGGCCCCTCGTAGCGGATCACCAGCACCTCGCCCTCTTTATATTGGCGCTTCGTCACCGCCTCAAAGCACGCCTCCTCGCCGTCAAAGCAGCGCGCCGGGCCGGAAAAGCGCAGCTCGGTCATCCCGGCCACCTTCACAATCGCCCCCTCCGGCGCGAGGTTGCCGCGCAGGCCCACAACGCCGCCCGTCGGCGTAATCGGGTTGGTCGCCGGATACACAACGTCCTGGTCCGGGTTCCACTTCACCCGCTCCATGTTCTCCGCCATCGTCCGCCCGGTCACCGTCATGCAGTCGCCGTGCAAGAACCCAGCATCCAGCAGCGTCTTCATCAAAAGCGGGATCCCACCCACCTCAAACATGTCCTTCGCCACGTATTTCCCGCCCGGCTTCAGGTCGGCGATGTACGGCGTGCGCTTAAAAACCTCGGCCACGTCGTGAAGGTCGAAGTCGATGCCGCACTCATGCGCAATCGCCGGCAGGTGAAGCCCCGCATTGGTCGATCCGCCCGACGCCGCCACCACAACGGCCGCGTTCTCCAGCGCCTTGCGGGTCACGATATCGCGCGGCCTGATTTGCGCGGCCACCAGCTCCATCACCGCTTCGCCAGCGGTGAAGCAGAACTTGTCGCGGATCTCATAAGGCGCCGGCGCACCGGCAGAGTAGGGCAGGGCAAGCCCAATCGCCTCAGACACCGTCGCCATCGTGTTGGCGGTAAACTGCGCGCCACACGCCCCGGCCGACGGGCACGCCACCTGCTCCAGCTCATCAAGGTCGCTGTCGGACATCTCGCCGACCGAGTGCTTGCCCACAGCCTCAAAAAGGTCCTGCACCGTGACCGGCTGCCCGCGGAACGAGCCCGGCAAGATCGATCCGCCATAGATAAAGACCGACGGCACATTGAGCCGCACCATCGCCATCATCATGCCCGGCAACGACTTATCGCACCCGGCAAGCCCCACTAGCGCGTCATAGCAGTGCCCGCGCATGGTGAGCTCCACCGAGTCGGCAATCACCTCGCGCGAGGCGAGCGAGGACTTCATCCCCTCGTGCCCCATGGCAATGCCGTCAGTCACTGAAATGGTACAAAACTCGCGCGGCGTGCCCCCAGCGGCCGATACACCCTTTTTCACCGCCTGCGCCTGGCGCATCAGCGAAATGTTGCACGGCGCCGCCTCGTTCCAGCAGCTCCCCACGCCCACCAGCGGCTGATGGATCTGCTCTTTTGTGAGCCCCATGGCGTAAAGGTACGAGCGGTGCGGCGCCCGCGCCGGCCCCTCGGTCACATGCCGGCTCGGCAACCCGTCTTTGATCAGCGTCGTGCGCTTTTGCATGGGGTCCTCTCTAGAAACGGCTCACCCTTGAAGCCGCGTTCGCTTTTGTCGTGTGCGTCTCTGCAGGCGCTCCTTTTGAAGTGTTCTAGCCTACAAAACAATCACGCATCCACTGCCCCCAGCGCAGCTCAGCCCAACACATCCCACCAACGCTCCAACGCCCCGCTACTTCCACTTCACCGAGCAGCCCATCGCGGGCTTCCCCTCCACCGGCTGCCCCGTCTTCAGCGCCCGCATGGCCTCCACCAGCTCGCGGGGCCCGCCATCGCCGCGCCCGGTCCCAGCCCCATCGAGCCGGCCCAGATAGCCAAGCTTGCCAGCATCATCGAAGCCGAAAAACTCAGGCGTCACCCGCGCTCCATACGCGGTTGCAACGGCCTGCGTCTCATCGCGCAGGTAAGGAAATCCAAACCCGAAGCCTTCCGCAAACGGTCCCATCCGCTCAAAGCTATCGGCCGGATAGCGCGCGGCGTCGTTGGCGTTGATCGCCACAAAGCCAAATCCTTCGCCCATCAGCACCTTGGCGTCCTCGGCCATTCGCCGCCCCGCCGCCACAACGTACGGGCAGTGGTTGCAGATAAACGCCACCACGGTCCCCGCCTCGCCAGCGACATCGGCAAACGACAGCGTCCGCCCGTCCGTCGCAGGTAGCGAAAAGTTCGGCGCCGCAGCGCCCATCGTCAGTTGTGTCATCGCAGCACTCTTGCGTTTGGAGCGCACATGCGCCCGCACCAAGCCCAAAAAACGGGCCGCTTTGCCGGCCCATGTGGTGGATAAAGTCATTCGCCGCACCCGCTTTGAGCATTGCACACTAACGCCACATCCCCGCGAGGCGCTATGTGTGCCCGAGGGAGGCGCTGCCATGGCGGAAAAGAGTCTGTTCGACGATGAGCCCGCGCGGCCGAAGCCAGCGCCCCAGAAGCGGCGTACCGCCACCGCACCCGCCAAACCCGCCTCGGCCGACACCGACGGCAACTACTCCGCCGCCGACATCGAGGTTCTGGAAGGCCTCGAACCCGTCCGTCGCCGCCCCGGCATGTACATTGGCGGCACCGACCAGCGCGCCCTGCACCACCTCTTCGCCGAAGTCCTCGACAACTCCATGGACGAGGCGGTCGCCGGTCACGCCACCACCATCGAAGTCCGCTTCACCCAAGACGGCCTCACCGTGTCCGACAACGGCCGCGGCATCCCGGTCGAGCCGCACCCTCGCTTCCCGGACAAAAGTGCCCTCGAAGTCATCATGACGACGCTGCACGCGGGCGGAAAGTTCGATTCCAAAGCCTACGAGGCGTCCGGCGGCCTCCACGGCGTCGGCGTTTCGGTGGTAAACGCCCTCTCCGAACGCCTCGTCGTCGAGGTCGCCCGGTCAAAATCCCTCTACCGCCAAACCTTTGTGCGCGGCGTCCCCGACGGCCCGCTGGAAAAAGTCGGCGCCGCCCCCAACCGCCGCGGCACCACCGTCACCTTCCAGCCCGACAGGCAAATCTTCAAAACCCTCGCCTTCGACCCCAAGCGCCTCTTCGCCCAAACCCGCGCCAAGGCGTACCTCTTCGCCAACGTCACGCTGCGCTGGAAGGCCGACCCCGCGCTTCTCGCCGGCGACAAGCCGCCCCCCGCCGAAGCCGAGTTCCGCTTTCCCGGCGGCCTTGCCGACTTCCTGGCCGAAGAAATCAAAGGCCGCCCCGTCACAGCGGAGGGCATCTTCTCCGGCCGGGCCGGGGAGGCGGGCAAGCGCGGCTCTGTGGAGTGGGCGGTGGGCTTCGTCCCCGTCGACGAGTTCTCAAAATCCTACTGCAACACCATCCCGACGCCTGAAGGCGGCACCCACGAAGCGGGCCTGCGCGCTGCGCTCCTCAAAGGCCTGAAGGCCCATGGCGAGCGCGTCGGCCACAAAAAGATCGGCCAGATCACCGGCGACGATGTCATGGGCTCCGTCGCCTCGGTCATCTCAGTCTTCGTGCGCGAGCCCGAATTCGTCGGCCAAACCAAAGACAAGCTCTCCACCACCGAGGCCACCCGCCAGGTGGAGGGCGCCGTGCGCGAGCGCTTCGAAGAGTGGCTTGCCGCCGACCCCGCCCGCTCCGGCCTTGTGCTCGACGGTGTGGTCGACAAGGCCGACGAGCGCCTGCGCCGCCGCGCCGAAAAGGATGTTGCCCGCCGCTCCGCCACCCGCAAAACCCGCCTTCCCGGCAAGCTCGCCGACTGCACGCAGTCCAAAGCCGAGGGCACCGAAATCTTTATCGTGGAGGGCGACAGCGCCGGCGGCTCAGCCAAACAAGCCCGCCAACGCGCCACCCAGGCCGTGCTCCCCCTGCGCGGCAAAATCCTCAACGTCGCCAACGCCGGCCGCGACAAGGTCATGGCGAACCAGCAGCTGGGCGATCTCATCCTCGCGCTCGGCTGCGGCTCCGGCAAAACCTTCGACCTTGAAAAGCTTCGCTATGAGCGCGTCATCATCATGACCGACGCGGACGTCGACGGCGCGCACATCGCCTCCCTCCTCATCACCTTCTTCTTCCGCGAAATGCCAGGCCTCGTCGCCCCGCCTGGCGGCTCCCCCGGCCACCTCTTTCTCGCGGTCCCGCCGCTCTACAAGCTCACCCAGGGCACGAAATCCCTCTACGCGCGCGACGACATCCACCGCGCCGAACTCATGGCCGAATTCAAAGAGGGCCGCCAAGTGGAGGTCAGCCGCTTTAAGGGCCTTGGCGAAATGATGCCCGCCCAGCTCAAAGAAACCACCATGCACCCGACCACGCGCACCCTCCTGCGCGTCACCCTGGTCTCTGAGCAAAACGCCACCCGCGCCAGCATCGACCGCCTCATGGGCAACAAGCCCGAGGCCCGCTTCCAGTTCATCCAAGAAAACGCCCAGTTCGCCGAAGCCGAGGCGCTGGACATTTAGAACTTTAGGACGACCCGGTGCGCAAACTCGTCAGCTCAGGCTCATACCTCGAGCCCCAAATCGGCTTCAGTCGCGCTGTGCGCGTGGGCAACGTGGTGTCAGTCTCCGGCACTGCCCCCATCGCGGAAGGCGGCGGCACCGACGGCGTCGGTTCAGTTTACACCCAAACCAAGCGCTGCCTCGCCATCATCAAGGCGGCGCTCGCTGAGGCCGACGTCCCCCTCAGCGCCGTCATCCGCACCCGCGTGATGCTCACCGACGTCACCACCTGGCAGGAGGCCGCCCGCGCCCACGGCGAGGTGTTCGCGAACATCCGCCCCGCCTGCACCTTCGTAGAGGTGAGCCGCTTCATCGACCCAGATTGGCTCGTCGAGCTTGAGGCCGACGCCGTCCTCGCCGAATAGGCGTTTTAATCATGTTTGTACTCGGAAAAACAATCACTTGTGCTCATTTCCAATGAGGCGATCTACAATAATGACCGCGTTGCCCGTTCGCTCAACATGCTGCATACGGTCAGGCGAAAATGTAAGTGCCCGATTTGCTTCGAAAGCGCCAGAAAGGGGCAGTCAATGGATAAGCTAAACACTACGGGAAAGCTTTTTGGCGAAATAACAGCGTTGCGTATAGTGATGCAGCGCTTACTAGGCCAAATGGCATCTCAAACCGGCAACTTTGATGAAGTCCTTAGGACTGAGCACGCGGCGGCGCTGATTGACCTCTCGCACTTGGATATTGCGGACGTCGATCCAGCTCGTGGTGAGGGTATCCGGATGCATGCTGAACAAGTCATCGATCAGATGCACACGGTCATCAGCAGGGACCTCGTCCCCAGTGACAAAGACCACGCTTGACCGAGATCGACTTCGTTTCAGATCACTAACTCGGAAGATCACCCCATTTAGCGGGTAGTTCGTCCAGCTTCACCATTTCGCGCGTGGAGTGCTTTGGTGTGGGACGCGCACGGCGGAAAGCCCAAAGTGCGCGTCCCCCATTAAACCCGGTCATCACGTCACCCGCCTCAATCTTGAAAAAATTCCTTGACGGATTGTCGCAGCGTTTCATCTCACCTCCCAGCCAGTTCGTTTGTCACGAGGTTGGGAGGCCGCATGCAAACGTCGATGAAAGCCGCCGTCGTCACCGAACTCGGTGCACCGCTCGATATTCGCGAAGAACCCATCCCTGAGGTCGTCCCAGGCTCGGTCCTGGTCCGCGTACGCGCGTCTGGCGTGTGCCACACCGACCTGCACGCCGCCCAAGGCGACTGGCCGGTCAAACCCTCGCCACCCTTCATCCCTGGCCACGAAGGCGTCGGCGAGGTTGCCGCCATCGGCGACGGCGTCATCCACCTCAGGGAAGGGGACCGGGTCGGCATCCCCTGGCTCCACACCGCATGTCGGCGCTGCGAACATTGCGTCGGCGGCTGGGAAACGCTGTGCGAAAGCCAACAAATGACCGGCTACACCGTGAACGGCGGGTACGCTGAATACACGCTCGCCGACGCCGCCTTCGTCGGGCTCATCCCCGACAACGTGGACTTTGGCACAGCGGCCCCCGTCTTGTGCGCTGGCGTCACCGTCTACAAGGGCCTGAAAGAGCTGGAGCGCAAAGCCGGCGACTGGGTGGCCATCGTCGGCATCGGCGGCCTTGGCCACATGGCCGTGCAATACGCCAAAGCCATGGGCCTCCAGGTCGTCGCGGTCGACGTCTCCGCCGACAAGCTAGCCCTCGCCGATAAGCTCGGCGCTGACATGAGCGTGAATGCGGCCGACGTCGATCCCGTCGACACCGTCACCAAAGCCATCGGCGGCGTGCACGGCGCGCTCGTCACCGCCGTCGCCACAAAGCCGTTTGCCCAAGCGGTCGGCATGCTCCGCCGCGGCGGCTTCCTGTCGCTCGTCGGCCTTCCGCCCGGCGACTTCCCGCTGCCCATCTTCGAAGTCGTGCTTAAGCGCATCACCGTGCGCGGTTCCATCGTCGGAACGCGCAACGACCTCACCGAGTCCTTAGCCTTCGCCTCCGCCGGTTTGGTCAAATCCCACTTCAGCTGGGACAGCCTCGACAACATCAACGCCATCTTCGACCGCATGAAGCAGGGCACCATCGACGGTCGCATCGTCATGAAGATTTAGCGGGCGGCGGTCTGTCCCATCAAAACGGGTGCGGCGCGCCCCAGCCGTCGTCCCAAAACGTACGAGAGTGCGGGCTTGCAAGGTTAGCTGCGCTCAACTCAACATAGCTGGATTTGTACTCAGTCGAAAATACTATCGAAGGGGCGGAAGTCGCGCACCTCACACTTCCAGCGGACCGTGCAGTTTCGCCTGTCGCTGCTTTGCACGCGGGCAATCGTCGGTCCTTCGGCCACCTGGCAGAACCGGGCGCTGGAGACGAGCCGTTCGAACGTATTCTGCCCGGTGGTCATAACCACCGCGCCGCGCTGGTTTACGAACGACTGAACACCGGCGCACGTCATGCTGCGCGTATCCGGCCGAGCGTACGCGGCACTCGCGCTGAACGCTGTCACGATCGCAGCGACCACTGCCACAAAGGTTGCTCGTTGCATCGCGTCGTCCTTTGTATGCGCCGGCGTGTCCAAGCTGCTGCGGACACGGCGTGGACATTATCATCGCAGCCTAGTCCCCCCAACCAGGATTGCGCCCACGATTTCGCAGGCGAGTCGGACCCGATCTGCGGGTCGAGACCAGGAGGCGGGGGACGGCAAACCTAGCCGCGCTCGATTTCGCCTCAAGCGCGAGTTGGAGCCGTATGTCAGCCTTCGTCAGGCCTGCGATACGCTTAATAATTAAACCAATGTAATGAATATTACGACATCTATTTTTTATCAGTGATCCAAATTGTGATCAATTGTTCATCAGATAAATCTGTGACGAAGATCACAAATCGGTCGAAATAGAATCCCCATCTATTTCATGTGACTAGCAGAAAAACTTCACGGTATATCGTGAAGTATTAGTATGGAAACGTGAAAATGACAAATGAGCCCTATGAGTTGGGTTTTGGCGATGTAGAGCTACCCTATCCGCCATCAAATACATCATACAGTTCCATGTATGGCAACAGCGCCGATAAGACCGTCGAGAATATTGACGGTGGCGAAGAGGATAAATCTGACGACCATGAAGCGTCTGAGCGGCACACCAATTATACCGGTGATCCGCACAGCAAGTCTAAACGCGTCAACGATGGCGGTTCCGGTGCGCCGCCGGTCGGTCACACCGATAAAGGGACAAACAACAACGCCGGCGATGACGATGACCCGCCAAACAATCCGCGCGGTGTTGAGACGGACGAGCCAAGCTTCGATACCGAATACGGCCCGTCGCCCAACGACATCGCCACGTTCTTTGGGCGCTACACGTCAGGATCGAACTCGCCGTCAGCGTTCAAGACCAACAAAGCTTACATGGATTCCCGCGGCGAATACATCACGCCCGACGGTCAGCACAGCTTCTCAAACTCAGTCGCGCATCTTGATAGTGAAACGAGCCAGAACTTTCTGCGCACCACTCAGAAAGATTGGTACGGCTTCTACGACAAGATCATCGGCCACGATGGCGATCAGGTCATCTACGGCGGCAGCAGCTACATGGCAAAGCAGGGCAACGGGACGGTCCTTTTCTTCCATGTCCATGACGACAAGATTTTCGGCATGGGCGGGGACGACACAATCTACGGCCAGTATGGTGACGATTTCCTAAGTGGCGGTACCGGCAACGATTCTCTTGATGGCGGCCACGGGGACGACACGCTGTATGGTGGCACAGGCGAAGACATGCTCATCGCCGGCACCGGCGACGATGAACTGTATGGCGGGAAAGACAACGATACCCTCGTCGGCGGCATGGGCATCGATACCCTGGACGGCGGTAGCGGTGATGACTGGCTCTATGCTGGCCCGCGCACCTGGGCCGGCAACAATATTGAAGGTCAAATCAAGCTCACCGGCGGCAGTGGTGCTGACGTGTTCGTCCTGAGCAAAGATTTGGCGTTGCCCGCAACTGGATCGGACGGATCCGGTCCGGATTGGGGCGACGTCGCTGCCGACGCCATGTGGAAGTTCGGATCATCGATCCCGATTGTCGGTAACTTTGTTAAGCCGTTCGCCGCCATGTTCGATGTCCTTATGTCCGCGTCCGGCGGCAGCTCAAGTGAGGCCGAGTTCACGCCGGACGAGATGACCGCAACGCGCATCACCGACTTCAACCCGCTGGAAGACGTCATCATGGTGCCGCTCGCCCGGGAGGGGACGCCAAACATCCGCCTCTCCACGAGCGGCAACGCACCAGGTGAAGCGTTCCGCGTGATCGACGATGTGACCAAAGACGTCATCGCGGTGGTCTCTTGGGATGACATGCAGGCCCGCCTCGGACCCTCGATCGACTTTTCCAATTCCACCGTACGCAACTCATTCCTGCAGAGCATCGAAGACAACCTGCTCATCATGGATAGCGGCGGCGTAAAAAATGGCGCCGGCACAGAAATCGACGTCAGCGACGAAGATCTCGCCAAGCTTGGCAACGACCGCTTCCTGGTGATCGGCGCCGACAAGGGCCGCGTCGAAACCGGCAGCCTCGGCGCCGACTACAAGTTCGGCACCATCCATAACGACATCATCATGGGCTACAAACCCGCGTTCATGGGCGATGGTGGCGGCCAGGGTTTCAAAGCCGGCAACGATAATTTGTGGGGCTTTGAGGGCGACGACCTGTTCGTCGGTGGCGGCGGCCTCAACAACATCTACGGCGGCGAAGGTGAGGACACCGCCGCCTACTTTGAAGCCACCAGCGGCCTCACCGTGGACCTGTCCGACACCTACAAGGATGAGCAGGGGCTCGAATACGCTGTCGCACGTGCGGGCTACAAGACGCCGGCGGGCGATGGCGACGACGCAGTCGACCATCTCTACGACATCGATCACATCATCGGCAGTGCCCACGCGGACCAAATCATCGGCAACGACAACGCCAACCGCCTCGACGGCGGCGCTGGAGACGACAACATCGACGGCGGGAAGGGCAACGACACGCTTGTCGGCGGCGCCGGCAACGACACGCTGCGCGGCGGCCTGGGCTCCGACACCTTCCTGTTTGACAGCAGCGACACCGACGTCATCCTCGACTTTAACCCTTGGCAACAGGACAAAATCGTCTTCGACGTCGCTAACTCAAACGATCCTCTGTTCGACGGCCTCACCAAGGTTGAAGATCTCGAGATCCGCTACGACAACGAAGGCGCCAAAATCTACCTAGACTCTGTCCTGTTGGTGGAGGTGAGGGGTGCCCTCGTCAACGAGACGTACTTCGGTCATCACAGGATCGAACTCATTCTGGACAACGATCATGTCGGATCTAGCCAAGACGACATCGACCTCACCCTCGACGAACTTGACAACGACCCGCTCAACAATACGGGCGAAGACACGCAAGAGAACGAATACCGAGGCGATAACACGTTAGGCAACTCAAACATCTTCTCCAACTTCGACAGCGTCACCGATGATCTCACTTTCTTCTGACGCCGTCATACCGAGGCATCTCACCTGAGTACATCAGACGATGCGCCATCAAAAGTTGCTGCTGTATTTGCCACTTAAAGCACTCACAGCAGCAATTTTGTGTCTGATCCAACAGAGCCCACGCGCCAGACGACCCGGTGCCCCAAAAACCTCTGCAAAGCGGATGCCCTCCACAGGGGCCGACCTGTGATGGCAGAGCTAGCAACGCAGGCATGGCGTTACCGTTAGCCCTCCAACTCTCGCGCCAATGCGTGTAACACCAATCCTGTGCGCAAAGGCTCGGAGGCACCCATGGACCTAATGCAGCAGTTCAACAATTACTGCGAACGCC
>CAKZYH010000462.1 GCA_937884725.1 uncultured Paracoccaceae bacterium | reverse complement strand
CACATGCACCCCGACCACACCGGCATGCTCCTCACCGACGGTTCGCCGACCTTCGACAACGCCGAACTGGTGATCCACGCCGCAGAAATCGGCTTCTGGGCCGACGAAGGCACTAAAGCGCTCTAGCCCGAGGCGCGCCACGGCATGGTCACCGCCGCGCAAGCCGTAGAGGCGGCCTACATCGATGCGATGCTCCGCATCCAGAAGGACGGCGAGGTCGCCCCCGGCGTCAACGCAGTCGCGTTGCCTGGCCACACGCCAGGACACACCGGCTTCCGCATCGCCTCAGGCGACGATCAGCTCCTGATTTGGGGCGACATCATCCACTCAGCCCCACTACAGCTGCCCAACCCGCGCCGCACCATCGTCTTCGACAGCGACCAAGACATGGCCGCCGAGACCCGGCTCAAACTGTTCGACGAGGTGGTCACTGACCGCATCATGGTCGCGGGAATGCACATGCCCTTCCCCGGCTTCGGCTATCTCGACACGTCCGGCGAAGGCTATGAGTTCGTCCGCGCCGACTGGACCTACTCGCTCTAAAGGAAGGACTGTGGGTCGATGTCGACCGAGCGCCGCACCGTCCCAGTGATCGGGGCGGCAGCGAGCCATTCACCGAGAATGGATTGCAGCTTCATGGTCCGCGGCGCGCGGATCAGAAGCCGAAAGCGGTAGCGCCCGCGCAGGATTGCCATCGGCGCTTCCGCTGGCCCCAGCACCTCAAGATCGGTCACATCGGGGGCGGTCCGGGCAAGGAGCTGCGCGTGGTCCACCGCCTGCTGCCGGTCGAGCGCTGACACGATGATCGCCGCCAGCCGCACGAACGGCGGCAGCCACCCGTCGCGGCGCATCAGCATCTCCTCGGCGTAGAACGCTTCCGCATCCTGCCGCGCCATCGCAGCAATCGCAGGGTGCTCCGGGGCATGGGTTTGGATCAGCGCGCGCCCACCACTGGTGACACGCCCCGCCCGCCCGGTGACTTGCGTCAGGAGCTGAAACGTCCGCTCACCAGCGCGTGGGTCGCCAGAGGCAAGGCCGAGGTCGCCGTCCACGACCACGACCAGCTGCAGCTTGGGCAGCGTAAAGCCTTTCGCCACAAGCTGCGTCCCGACGATGATGTCCGCCTCGCCCCGCGACGCGCGGTCAAGCGCCGCCGAGAGTTCCGCAGGCCCCCCCGCCATGTCGGACGAGAGCGTCAGCACCCGCGCATCGGGCCACACAGCGCGTGCCTCCTCCTCGACACGCTCCACGCCCGGACCGCACGGGGTGAGCGAATCCACCGCCCCACACGCGCTGCATGTGTCCGGCTTTTTCTCAAAGTAGCCGCAGTGGTGGCACACCAACGTGCCCCGCAGCCGGTGCTCCACCAAAGACGCGCTACAGTTCGGGCAAAGCATGCGATGTCCGCACTTGCGGCATACCGTGAGCGGGGCATACCCGCGGCGGTTGAGAAACAGGAGCACCTGATAGCCGGCGCTCAGCGTCTGCGTCACCGCAGCGCGCACCGGCGGCGCCAGCCACTCCCCTTTCGGCGGTGGCGTCTGCCGCAAATCAATCAGCCCAATGTCGGGAAGCGCCGCACCGCCCACCCTGTCGGGCAGCGCCAAGACACGATAGCGCCCCCGCGCAGCGTTGTGCTGCGTCTCGATGGAAGGCGTCGCTGACGCGAGCACCACAGGCGCGCTCGCCGCCTGCGCCCGGGCAATCGCCATATCGCGCGCATGATAGACCACGCCGTCCTCCTGCTTGAAGGACGCGTCGTGCTCCTCGTCCACAACGACAAGGCCAAGATCGCGAAACGGCAGGAAGAGCGCGGACCGAGCGCCGACCACGACCGAGGCCGAACCATCAGCCACCTGCCGCCAGACTGCGTTTCGGGCTGCGGGTGTGCGGCCCGAATGCCATTCGGCAGGTTCATGGCCAAGCCGCTCCGTCAGCCGGGCAACCACCATAGGCGTCAGCGCGATCTCCGGCATCAGCACCAGCGCCTGCCGCCCGGCTGCAAGCGCGGCAGCCACTGCCTCCAGATACACCGCCGTTTTGCCGGACCCAGTGACGCCGTTCAGCAGCGTTACCGAAAAGCCCTCGCCAATGCTGGCTGACAGCGCCTCCGCGGCAGCGTTCTGGTCGGCCGAAAGCTCCGGCATTTTCGGCTCCGCGGGCAGCGCTTCCGGCAAGTCCATCTGGGCGAGCGCGCCGGCTTTCAACATCCCCGTGATGATGGCCGACGAGACCCCAGCCACCTCGCCAAGGCGCGCGCGCGGCATGGGACCGGCGGCGAGCGCAGCCCGCACTCTCTCGCGCGCAGGCGTCCATTTGCCCGGCGAAAGGCCGGTCAGCGTAAGCCCTTTTGCCGGTTCCACCGCTTCCAAAGCCTCAGGCCCCCGCAGCGTGAGCTTCAGCACCGCCCCGCGCGGCGCGAGCGTGTAGGCCGCCACAAAGTCGATAAAGCGACGCAGCGGCCCGTCAAAAGACAGGTCCTCGGACAGCGCCGAGACGACCTTCAACTTCTCGGCCGGCACCGCCTCGTCCGCCGGATCGTCCCACACCACGCCCATCACCGCCCGGTTGCCCAGCGGCGCGGCCACGATGGTCCCCGGCGCCAATGCCGTCTCCGCGCGGTACGTCAAAAGCCCCAATTGGTGTGCGATAAGCACCGAAACCCGTGTCATCGGCTCACCATTGGTGTAAGGCGCCGACGGGCTGGGAGGGATACGCCATGAAGTTCTTCGTCGACACCGCAGATTTGGCCGAGATTGAGGAGATCGCCGCCACGGGGCTTTTGGACGGCGTCACAACAAACCCCTCGCTGATTCTGAAATCAGGCCGTCCGATGGTGGATGTGATTCGCGACATCACTGCGGTGGTGCCAGGTCCGGTGAGCGCTGAGGTGACGGCCACCAAAGCCGACAAGATGATCGAGGAAGGCCGCTTCTTAGCAGCCATCGCCAGCAACGTGACCGTGAAGTTGCCGCTCACCTGGGATGGCCTGCGCGCATGCAAAGTGCTGACGGGCGAGGGTTTCTTGGTCAACGTCACGCTGTGCTTCAGCGCCAACCAGGCGCTTTTGGCGGCCAAGGCGGGCGCAACCTTCATCTCGCCCTTCATCGGCCGCTTGGACGATCTGGGGCTCGATGGCATGAAGCTGATCGACGACATCCGCACGATCTACGACAACTACGACGAACTTGAGACTGAAATTCTGGCAGCCTCGATCCGCACTGTGAATCATGTGCAGCAGGCCGCGCTCGCGGGCGCTGACGTGTCGACGGTGCCGCCTGCAATCCTGAAAAAGCTCGCCGAGCATCCGCTGACCGACAAGGGGCTGGAGCAGTTCTTGTCCGACTGGGCAAAAACCGGACAGTCGATACTCTAAGCCGCGATGTCTCTCAGTGCGAAGCCGCCCAGTGCGGCTCGTGCGCGCCAAGCCCGGTCGCAGGCAAAGCCCATCGCATCGGCGCGTGGGACAGCTGAAGGGCTGGCCGCAATCGGCGCGCCTCACCCCATGGGGTGTTTTCAGGCGCCTGTGCATAATCATCGCGCCTTGGCTCAAGGCGCGCCCCACCTGGAGGCCCCAGCGTTGGGCACAGAAGCCAAGCCGTTCGGGCCAGGCTGAGCTTGGCCGACCATCCTTGGCCGTCCGCCCGCTGGCGCCGTAGCCCTTCGATCGCAGCAGCCGCCATCAGCATTCCCGTCGCATGATCGAGCGCTTGAACCGGCAGCGGGCGCGGCCCGTCGGTACCATAGGCGCTGCGCCCAGCGTCGGCGATGCCGCACGACATCTGCACGAGGCTGTCAAACCCCCGCCGGCCCGACCATGGACCTGTATGTCCGTAGGCGTTGAGGCTGATGTCCACGAGACCGGGCCGCGTCGCAGCGCGAACCTCATGCCCAAGCCCCAGGCCATCGAGCGCGCCTTCGCGGTAGCCGTGGACCAGAACGTCCGCCTCCGACAGCAGCGCCAGGAACGCTGACCGGCCACTGCTGGCCTTTAGATCAAGCCGAGCGCACCGCTTGCCAAGCGTAATGTCGGCCTCAACGCTCGGCTCCGACCAGCCCGGCGGATCGATCCGCAACACCTCTGCGCCAAGCCCGGCCAGCAAACGCGTCGCCACCGGCCCAGCAAGAATGCGGGTGAGGTCGAGCACTTTGACGCCCTGAAGATATGGCCCGTTCACTTGCGCGATCCGGCCCGTCGCCCCGGAAGACCACGCAATCAGGGGCTCCTGCGCAACAGCAGCGCCTTGCGGGTGAGCCTGCCACGCCGCGATGGTGCGCATCTCAGCCGCACACCCACCCGCCGCAACGATAGCGCTCTCCAAATCTGCCGCACGCCCCTGCCGCACCGCTGCCGCTACCGCATCGCGCTCAGGCTCCGTTCTGAGCACGGAAAGCGCAGCGGCCTTGTGGAGCGGCGCGTTTGTGTGGAGCCGGATAAAGCCATCCGCGGAAGGATAGTCGCCGGCGATGGAATCAAACAGCGGCGGCACGGACCACCCGACCGGCGCCGCCGAGACACCAAACCAAAGCGACGCCAGGCGCTGATCAACAGTAACGTCCGGCACTGACTGTCCAGCATCAGCGCGATAGTGAGCGAGCGCCGTCCCCGCCGCGCCAAAGCTTGCAGCCGCCAACTCACTGACAGCGAACGCCGACGGCAATCGCTCATCGCTGACAAACGTCACCGGCACGTCCCTCAGGCCCAGCGCACGAAGGATCTCGCCGAGCAACGCGCCGCGCACGCTGCTTCCATCAAATTCGCCAAACTTCTTTGAGCCGGTGGTCATGGCCGTTTGGTACCAGCCTGCGGATGCAGCACGCAATTGAACCTGAGCTTCTGGCAGCGCGGGCGGCGTGGCTCGACGCCCTCGTCGCGGTGGACGGTCGCAGCGCCGCAACGGCGAGCGCCTACGAGCGCGACACCCGGCAATTCTTGCTGGCGCTGTCGGAGCATCTGGGCGAGCGCGTTGGCCTCACCCAGCTCTCGTCCCTTCGCCCGCAAGATGTCCGCGCGTTTCTGGCAGCGCGCCGGCGCGATGGCGTGAGCGCCCGCAGTTTGGCCCGCTCGCTCGCAGCGGTGCGCACGTTCATGGCCGCCATGGAGCGCGAGCATGGCGTCAACGCCGCCCCGGTCCGGGCCGTGCGGGCAGCACGCGTATCGCCCACCCTGCCAAGGCCCGTAGCGATGGCTGCCGCCACCGAGCTTTTGGCGCCAGATGGAAAAGACTGGGTCAGCCTGCGCGACAGTGCAGTCCTGACGCTCCTCTACGGCGCCGGCCTTCGCATTGCCGAAGCACTATCGCTCAACGCCGGCGATATCGTCCCCGGCTCGCGCTTCGTTACGGTTATCGGAAAGGGCGGCAAAGCGCGGTCCGTCCCGATCCTCCCCATCGTCACGGAGGCCATCGAACGCTACCGCGCCGCAGCGCCCTTCGCACTCACCGATGGCCCGCTGTTCCTCGGCGAGAAGGGCGGGCGGCTTTCGGCGCGCGTGGTGCAACGCGCGATGGCGCAAGCGAGGGCGGCGCTAGCACTCCCCGATAGCGCGACGCCCCACGCGTTGCGCCACGCCTTCGCCACGCACATCCTGAAGAACGGCGGCGACCTTCGGGCCATCCAGGCGCTCCTCGGCCACGCGCGGCTCTCGACAACGCAGATCTACACCGCTGTCGACGCCGGCCAGCTTGCCCACACCGTCAGGGAGTGCCATCCGCGGGCATGATCCGCTTTCCCGCGCCGCC
>CAKZYH010000461.1 GCA_937884725.1 uncultured Paracoccaceae bacterium | reverse complement strand
GATAAGCCGCCGGTGTTCGATGCACTCCCGGCCCTATCGCTGTGCGTGCGGGCGATGACGGGGATGGTCAGCGACATGGCACCCAACGCTGACGCCATGGCAGCGCTTGCTGGGCGTGGCCATACCACCGCGACGGACTTGGCGGACTGGGTGGTGCGCGAGTTGGGCCTGCCGTTCCGCGACGCCCACCACATTACCGGTCAGGCGGTGAAATTTGCCGAGAAGTCGGGCAAGGAGTTGGCGGACCTGACCCTTGATGAGCTGCGCCAGGTGGATGAGCGTATCCATGAAGGCGCGCTGGAGGTGCTGACTGTGGAGCGATCCGTCGCAAGCCGGACGAGCGTTGGCGGGACCGCGCCCAAAAATGTCCGCGCTGAAGCTGCCGCTTGGCGTGCCGCTTTGGAGGCAGGCGCGTGATCCGCGTTGCGCTCCTCCTCGCCGCTTTTGTCAGCGCCACGGCGCTCAGCGCGTGCGGCCGCGCCGGCTCGCCTGAAAGGCCCGACCCGCCCCCTGGCGTGACACTGGCTCCCATCGATCCCATAGAGCCGCGCGACGGCGACGCGCCTGACAAGAAATTCGTGCTCGATCCGATTCTACAATAACGGCTACGGCCGCGGCGCCGAACCTCTTGGCGAGCGCCGCCGGCGCTGCATAAGGTTCAGTCATGCATCATTTTC
This sequence comes from uncultured Paracoccaceae bacterium, assembly GCA_937884725.1. Classification (GTDB taxonomy): domain Bacteria; phylum Pseudomonadota; class Alphaproteobacteria; order Rhizobiales; family Amorphaceae; genus Acuticoccus. The sequence goes on along the minus strand of CAKZYH010000461.1, from coordinate 1,379 downwards.
ATGCCCAGAACGGCCAGTTGTGCGCCGAAGATGTCCCCCTGGAAGACATTGCGCGCGAGGTCGGCACGCCGGTCTACATTTATTCGACCGCGACGCTGACGCGGCACTACCGCGTGTTTGCCGATGCGCTGGCCGGCGCGAGTGTGCCGCACCTCATCTGCTACGCCATGAAAGCGAACTCCAACCAAGCGGTGGTGTCGCTGCTCGGCAATCTGGGCGCCGGCATGGATGTGGTCTCTGGCGGCGAGCTGATGCGCGCGCTGTCGGCTGGGGTGCCGGCGCACAAGGTTGTGTTTGCCGGTGTGGGCAAGACCGACGCTGAGCTGGCGGAGGGGATCGACGCTGGCATCTTGTGCTTCAACGCTGAGTCGGAGAGCGAGCTTGCGGCACTGTCCGCGGTGGCTGTGCAAAAGGGGACCCGCGCGCCGGTGTCCTTGCGCGTGAACCCTGATGTGGAGAGCGGCACCCACGCGAAGATCGCGACCGGCGCGAAGGAGACGAAGTTTGGCGTTCCCGCGTCCCGGGCGCGGGAAATCTACGCCCGCGCCGCACAGATGCCGGGGCTTAAGGTCGTTGGCGTCGATATGCACATAGGCTCGCAAATCACAGCGCTGGAGCCGTTCGACGCTGCCTTCAATGTGCTGGGCGACCTTCTCGATGCCTTGCGCAGCGATGGCCACCCCATCGAGCATGTCGACGTGGGCGGTGGGCTTGGCGTTCCCTACGATGACGCGGTCGCCGATCCGCCCCGGCCGGAGGAGTACGCCGCCGTGGTCGCGCGCCATTCCAACCGCTTCGGCTGTCAGGTTTTGGTGGAGCCGGGCCGGATGATCGCCGCGAACGCTGGGATCCTGCTGACCCGCGTCGTCCATCGCAAGGAGGGCGACGGCAAGACCTTCTTGGTGGTCGATGCGGCGATGAACGATCTGATCCGCCCGACCCTGTACGATGCGCATCACGAGATTCGGCCTGTCCGCCCGGCGGGTGGTCCGTCTGAAATTGTTGATGTGGTCGGACCCGTCTGTGAGACCGGCGACTATCTGGCCTTGTCGCGACCGCTTGCCCCTCAAGACAGAGGCGACTTGCTCGCGATTATGACCGCTGGCGCGTACGGGGCAGTGCAGTCCGGTACCTACAACACTCGCGCGCTGGTGCCTGAGGTGTTGGTCAGCGGCAGCGAGTGGGCCGTGGTGCGCCCGCCCATGCTCCCCGCAGAGCAAATCAAGCGGGAGCGTGTGCCCGATTTTGTGAAGGCGGTCGGACAGGATATGGCCCGGTCCTAGCATTTCGGGGGATCTGTGAGGCTGGGCCGCCACGCGTCAGCGCTGCACGCATATGTGATTGCGTCAGCGTTGCGCTGGCCAGCACCGCGTGAACCC
>CAKZYH010000460.1 GCA_937884725.1 uncultured Paracoccaceae bacterium | reverse complement strand
GGCACAGCCCCGCTCGATGAGGCGGACGAAATTCCGTTCTGATTTGAGTGCATGTCGGAGTGCATGGCCCGCGCCAGCCTTATGCATTTTTGATGGTCGACAGGTGCGGCGGAATTGACCATGTGCGCGCCTCAGCACCTGAAGGCGCCACCCCATGTCCATCGCTGCCGCACCGCCGATCTCCATTCGCGCCGCGCTGATCCCAGTCACCGCGCTGCTGATCGCCACGGCCTTCCTCTTCATGGGCCACGGCCTGCAGCAAACCCTGGTGCCGCTGCGTGCGAACGAAGAAGGTTTTTCCGACCTTGCCATCGGTATCCTGGGCTCGGTCTACTATGCCGGCTTCACCGCAGGTTGCCTCTTTGTCCCCTTCCTGATCCTGCGCTCGGGCCACATTCGAGCCTTCGCGGCCATGGTCTCGCTGCTTTCAGCCGCTGTCCTCGCCTTCCCGCTCGCGGTGAACGAGCCGCAATGGCTGGTCTTTCGCTTTATCGTCGGCTTTTGCCTCTCCGGCCTCTCGGTGATCATCGAAAGCTGGCTCAACGAGAAAAGCACGAACCAAACCCGCGGCACCGTGATGAGCGCTTACATCGTTGTCACCTACGGCGCGCTATCGCTGGGTCAGCTCGGTGTCGCCGCCCAGCCGATCTCCGGCTTTTCGCTGTTTGCGCTGTGCTCCATCGTCCTGTCGCTCGCCGCAATCCCCGTGGCGCTCACCCGCGCGACCCAGCCCGCCCCCATCGCCGTCGTCAAATTCCGCCCGCGCTCGGTGGTGCTCATCGCGCCAGCAGCCTTCTTCGGCACGTTCGTGTCCGGCATCGCCGTCGGCGCGATCTTCTCGCTCGGCACCATCTACGCCGTCGGCTCCGGCTTCTCGCAGACCGACGCGGCGCTCTTCATGTCCGCCTTCGTCGTCGGCGGCGCCATCGGGCAGTACCCGTTTGGCCGGCTCTCCGACTTTGTGGACCGCCGCCTTGTCATGCTCGGCGCGGTGAGCGGTGGCGGCGCCGTCTGCCTTTTGCTTCTCGCCGGGCCAGTGCTCCCCAACTCAGTGATCCTCGCCATGGGCTTCGCCGGCGGCGCCATGATCCTGCCGATCTACTCCCTCGCCTGCGCCCACGCCTACGACTGGACCGAGCATGAAGACCTGGTCGAAGTCTCTTCCGCACTCGTCCTGTTCTTCGGGATCGGATCGACGATTGGCCCCCTTATCGCATCCGCCGCCATGGGCATGATGGGCCCCGCAGGCCTCTTTATAGTGGCCCTCTCAGCGCTCGGCCTTCTGGGCGCGTTCGTCTTCTACCGCATGTTCGTGCGCAAACGGCCCACCGAGGAGCAACGCGGCGACTTCGACATCTACTCCACATCCGTCCTCGGCGGTGCCGTGACGCCAGAAGCCTTCGGCGACGATGAGCCGCTGATGGAAACACCCGCCCCCTTCCCGCCGCGCAGTGCTGAACCCGACGGGACGAACGACGCGCCGGAAGCGCCACAGATGCCGGAAACGTCACAGGCAGAGGTGCAAAACAGGTCTGGCTAATCGGCGCCATCGCCCTGATATGAATGTCATCGGGTTTGGGAGAATGCGATGCGCACGCTGCGGATTATTTTGTGGGGCCTGGTGCTGATCGTGGCGGCGACAGTGTCGGGGGTTTATGTCGGCCAAACTTTCCTTGGCGGCAACCAGAGCGCCGGCGTCACGGGGTTCAACCCGGTCTCCATCCGCAACGCCTACCAACAAGCCGGCGGCCCCTTCACCCTCCTCGATGAAACGGGCGAAACCGTCACCGAGGCCGACTTCCGCGGCAAACCGTTGGTGATGTTCTTCGGCTTCACCCACTGCCCTGACGTGTGCCCCACCCACCTCCTCGACGCTTCCCAGTGGCTTGAAGCCCTCGGCGACGAGGCGGACGACCTCAACGTGGTCTTCGTCTCCGTCGATCCCCAGCGCGACACCCCCGAATTGCTCAGCCGCTACGTCAACGCGTTCGACGAGCGGATCGTCGGCCTCACCGCGAAGACCGAAGAGGAAATCGCCGAGATCGCCAACCGCTACGGAATTCTGTACGATAAGGTCCCGTTCCAAAACGGCGACTACACGATGAACCACACCACCGACACGCTGTTGTTCGACGCCGCCGGGCGTTACGTGGACTTCATCGAATACGTGCCCCCGAACGTGCGCCAGAACGCGAACCTCCTCAACGCCGACTTCGACACCAACGTCGGCAAGCTGCGGAACCTGATCGCCGGATGAGCAGACCGATTGCCATAGGCGCCGCATCGTTTGCGTTCCTCCTCGGCTTCGGCGGCTTCTTGTGGGCGCAAACGGGGTCTGCGGTCTTCGCAGCCATGATCGAAAGCGGCTTTCTGCTGCTGTGCGGCTAACGCGGTGCGGCTCGACGTCTTGATGGTCGAGCGCGGCTTGGCGCGCACCCGCTCCGCCGCCCGGGAAGCAATCTTGCGCGGCGCCGTGACCGTTGACGGCGTGCCCGCCCAAAAGCCGGGCCAAACGGTCTCACTCGGCACGCCGGTCGAGGCGGAAGCCTCCCCCTATGTGAGCCGCGGCGGCCACAAGCTCGCCCACGCCCTCGACCATTTCGCCGTTCCAGTCGATGGCCGCACAGTCCTCGACATAGGAGCATCCACCGGCGGCTTCACCGACGTGCTTCTGCGCCGCGGTGCGGCGCATGTCATCGCGCTTGATGTCGCCACCGATCAGTTGGATCCAACTCTAGCCGCCGATCCCCGCGTCACGGTGCAGGACGGCGTCAACGCCCGCGCTGTCACCCCCGACGACGTGCCGAAAAACATCGATCTCATCGTTGCCGACGTTAGCTTCATCTCACTGCGCCTTGTCCTGCCCCCCGCCATTGCAGCAGCACCCAACGCCGCGCTCGTCTGCCTTTTCAAACCGCAGTTCGAGGCCGGCCGCGATGCGCTCGGCAAAGGCGGCATCGTGCGCGACCAAGCCGCCGTCACCCACGCCCAAGATGCCCTGACAGCAACCCTCGCCGCCCTCGGCAAACCCATCCGCGGCTGGACGCCCTCGCCCATCCCCGGCGGCGACGGCAACACCGAACTCCTCTTCGCCGCCCCGTGACCACCCTCACCATCGACCGGCTCGACCACAACGGCGCCGGCGTCGCGCTCAGCCAGGACGGCAAAAACACCATCATCCCCGGCGCACTCCCCGGCGAAACACTCCAGCTCAGCGACACCGCGCCCATCTACCTCAGCCGTAGTCCAGACCGCGCCGAACCGCCCTGCCCGCTGTTTGGCGATTGCGGCAGCTGCTCCGCCCAGCACATGTCGTCCGAGCTTTACGCCACCTGGAAATCCAACCTCGTCCGAGACGCGTTCCGCGACGCCGGCCTCAGCGACATCCCCCTGTCAGCGCTGCTCAGCGCCCCGCTCGCGAGCCGCCGCAGGGTCACCCTCACCGTCGCGAACGGCAAAGTCGGCTACCACCGCAAAGCCAGCCACGACCTCCTCGACGTCAGCGCCTGTCTCGCCCTCGACCCCGCCCTTGCCAGAGCACTCCCCGCGATCCGAGCCATCGCTCAGAACCTTTCCGCGGACAGACCATTGCGTCTCACCGCAACGCTTGGCGAAAACGGCGTCTACCTCGCCGCAACCCGCCCCCCAGCGCCCAAGCCAACTCGCAAAAGCGGCCCGCGCCGACGCCGCGAGCGCGCCCCGCGCCCTGCCCCGCCGCCCGATCTGTCACCGGCAGAAAACATCGTCCGCATCACCCTCGACGGCGATGTCGTGCTGCAGCGCGAGGAACCTTTCGTCCGCCTCGGCGGTGCCCTGGTCCCCTTCCCCCCGGGCGCGTTTCTGCAAGCTTCCCAAGCCGGCGAGCGCTTTCTCACCGACGCCGTCCTCAAACCTCTCTCCAACGCCCGAACCGTCGCCGACCTTTTCTGCGGCCTTGGCACCTTCACCCTACCCCTCGCCAAAACCGCAAAAGTCCTCGCCGTCGAAAGCAGCGCCGCCCCCCTCGCCGCACTGGCCTCCGCCGCCTCCCGCGCAAAAGGCCGCAAACACATCACCACCCTGCGCCGCGACCTCATGCGCGACCCGATGGCACCCACAGAGCTCGCCGGCCATGACGGCGTCGTCTTCGACCCGCCGCGCGCCGGTGCCCTCGCGCAGGCCAAAGCCCTCGCCAAGTCGCACGTCCCGCTCCTCGTCGCCGTCTCTTGCAACCCCCAAACCCTCGCCCGCGATTGTGCCATCCTGATCGACGGAGGCTACAAAATCACGCAGGTCGTTCCGGTCGACCAATTCGTGGCCACCGCGCATATCGAAGTTGTCGCCACACTGCGGAGAGAGTGAATGAGCGCTTCCACCGCCCCGCCGCGCAGCCCCGCCCTCAGCGCGGCCCTGCGCACCCAGTTCGCCGTGCGCCAGGCCGCGCGCATCGGCTGGTACACAGCGCAAAATCTCGCCGGCGTCCGCCTAGCCCGCCAGGTCGCCGAAACGCTCCCCAAGGTCGATGCGCCGGTCATCGAAGCCCCCGCCGGCATCCCGGAGCGCCCCGAGCTGCTGCGCCACGTGCGCAAACTCATGCAAGCCGACCTCGCGAACGTGGAAGCCGGCTTCTACCCCATGCCCGACGACGAGGACGGCGGCCTCCCCGGCATGGTTGCCCGACGCCGACGCTACCTCTCGGACGTGCCCAAAGTGATGCGCCGCCGTGCCCTGAAAATCCACCAGGAGCCCAACGACACCGGCGCCCCGCGCCCGCGCTACTACCGCCAGAACTTCCATTTCCAAACCGACGGCTGGCTGAGCGACGACAGCGCCGCCCTCTACGACACGCAGGTGGAAACCCTCTTTTTCGGCGCCGCCGCCGCCATGCGCCGCCAAGCCCTCGTCCCCATCGCCGAGATGGTCCGCGAGCGCGATCAGCGCAGCCTCAAAATGCTCGATGTGGCGAGCGGCGCGGGGGCCTTCCTGCGCGATGTGCGCCGCGCTTTCCCGCGCCTACCCGTCATCGCCTCCGACCTGTCCGAGCCCTACACCCGCCGCGCCCGCACCAACCTTGCAAGCCTGCCAGGCTCGGGCGCGACGGTGGCGGCAGGCGAAGCGCTCCCGTTCGCCGACCAAAGCCTCGACATCGTCTCCAACATCTACCTGTTTCACGAGCTGCCCCCCGCAGTCCGCGGCAAGGTCGCCGCGGAAATGGCCCGCGTCGTGGCGCCCGGCGGCAAAGTCATATTGGTCGACTCGCTGCAAACCGGCGATACTCCAGCGCTAGACGGCCTCTTGGAGCTCTTCCCCCAGATGTTCCACGAACCTTACTATCGCTCCTACCAACAAACCGACATTGCAGCGCTGTTCGTCGAGGCGGGGCTCACCGTGGAAGCCGTATGGCCCGCCTTTGTCTCGAAGGTTTTCGTATTTTCGCGGGGCTGTGGCAGGTAGGCCCTGCACTAGCGTCATAATCTACCTATACACGTAAGTCGCAGTCAGTGCTTTGGCGTGGGCATCATGCAGCAAGTCTCGGAGAAACTTCGCAAATACCTCCTCATCGCGCTCGGCGTGGTGTGCTTGCTCGTCGGCGTCATGACGGTGTGGACCCCGCTCCCCACCGGCATTCCGCTTCTGGCCCTCGGCATCGTGGTGCTCGCCACCGTCTCGGCCACCGCTCGCCGCCTGGTGAAGCGTGCCCGCCGGCACAACGGCCTGTTCGACCGCAGCATGGTCGCCATCGAACGTCGAGCTGGCCGGGCGCTCGCCGCAAAACTGCGCCGCACTCGGCCCCTGGAGCGCAAACTGAAAGCGCGCCACGCGCTCGCCGCCGCTGACAGAGCGCTCAGCAAAGTGCGCGAAAAGGCCGACCGCCGCAGGACCGCAGGCGGCCACTAAAGCGTGTCACGACCGTGTAAAGCGGCGCGGTAAAGTTTGACGTTAACCCAGCAAAATTCTACAGCCGCCCAACAAGAAGGTGAGGGAAGAGACAATGTCCGATACGCCAGGCTTTAACACGCTTTCGATCCATGCCGGCGCGCAGCCAGACCCGACCACGGGCGCCCGCGCGACACCGATCTATCAGACCACATCGTTCGTGTTCGACGACGTGAACCACGCCGCCTCGCTGTTCGGCCTGCAAGCGTTCGGCAACATTTATAGCCGCATCGGCAACCCCACCTGCGCGGTCATGGAAGAGCGCATCGCGGCCCTTGAAGGCGGCACCGCAGCGCTCGCCGTCGCGTCCGGCCACGCTGCACAAATGAACGTGATGCACACCCTCATGCAGCCGGGCGACGAGTTCATCGCCTCCAACAAGCTATACGGCGGCTCCATCAACCAGTTCACCCACGCCTACAAAAACTTCGGCTGGAACGTGAAATGGGGCGACATCGACGACCCCTCGACCTTCGCCGCCGCCGTCACCGACAAGACCAAAGCGATCTTTGTCGAATCCCTCGCCAACCCCGGCGGCGTCGTCACCGACCTTGAGGCCATCGCCAAGGTCGCGAAGGACGCCAACGTGCCGCTCATCGTCGACAGCACCATGGCGACCCCTTACCTCATCCGCCCGTTTGAGCATGGCGCCGACATCATCGTGCACTCGGCCACCAAGTTCCTGGCCGGCCACGGCAACTCCATCGCCGGCGCCATCGTCGACGGCGGCACGTTCAACTGGGTGGGCGACAAGCGCTACCCGATGCTGTCCGAGCCGCGCCCCGAATACTCGGGCATGATCCTCGCCGAAACGTTCGGCAACTTCGCGTTCGCCATCGCCTGCCGCGTCCTCGGCCTGCGCGACCTTGGCGCCGCGCTCTCCCCGTTCAACGCCTTCATGGTCTCGACCGGCATGGAAACGCTGGCCCTTCGCATGCAGCGCCACTGCGAAAACGCCCAGGCCGTCGCCGAGTATCTCGACGGGCACGACAAGGTGGCATGGGTCAGCTACCCGGGCCTGCCGGGCGACCGCTACCATAACCTTGCCAAGAAATACTGCCCCAAGGGCGCCGGCGCGGTGTTCACCTTTGGCCTCGCGGGCGGCTACGATGCTGGCGTCTCGCTCGTCTCGAACCTCAAAATGTTCAGCCACCTTGCCAACATCGGCGACACCCGCTCGCTCGTGATCCACCCCGCCTCCACCACGCACCGTCAGCTGTCTGACGAGGCGAAAGTGAAGGCTGGCGCCGCGCCCGACACCGTGCGCGTCTCCATCGGCATCGAGAACGTTGAGGACATCATCGCCGATCTCGATCAGGCCCTGGCGGCCTAACCCATGCCCCTTTCGGTCGGACTGCACGAGCAGTCCGATGCCGCCACCGAAGCCGCGCTCATCCGCCTATGGACAGAGTGCGGCCTCACGCGGCCCTGGAACGATCCGGAACAAGACATCCGCCGCGCTGCCAACCACCCCAGCGCGGCGGTTCTCATTCTGCGCGACGGCGACACCCTCCTTGCAAGCGCGATGGTGGGCGACGACGGTCATCGCGGCGTCGTCTACTACGTGGCGGTGGATCCTGCCCGCCAAGGCGACGGCCTGGGCCGGCAGATCATGGCCGCCGCCGAAGCGTGGCTCGTCGAACGGGGCGTCCCCAAGCTCAACCTCGTCGTCCGCGCCGACAACGCCGCCGTCCGTGGCTTTTACGAAGCGCTCGGCTACGCCGTCGAAGAGCGGCTCAACCTAGCCAAGCGGCTGCCCAGCGGCTGATCCCCACGGCGCGGCTCAAACGCGCGGAACCGGGCCGCATGCTCCGCCGCAATCCAAAGCGTGATTGCCGCCCCCACCTGGTGCGCGCTCGCCAGCAACGCCGGCACGTACCACACCACTAGCCCAATTCCGGACACCGCCTGCACCACCACAAGCGCCGCAATCGCGAGCCCCCGAGCCGCCACCACACCGCCAGCGCGCACCGCAAGCACCGCGTGCGTCAGCGCCAGTAGCAGCACCGCATACCCTGCCATCCGGTGATTAAACTGCACCGTGATGTGGTTCTCAAACGCGTTCACCCAGGCCGGCGTCATATAGCCCAGCTGAGGCGGCACCCACTCCCCGAGCATTTTGGGCCACGTGTTGGAGGCAAGCCCCGCCTCGCTCCCTGCCCCCCGCGCCCCCAGCCCCACCTGCACAACGATCGCACCCGCCCCCATCCCCCCCGTGATCGCACGCCAGCGCCCGCCACTGCGCGCACTCACCCGGCCACCGACCCGCACCGACAGCCACACCGTCAGCGCCAGAATCACGCAAGCGAGCAACAAGTGCGTTGCGAGCCGATACTGGCTGACGTCCACCCGCTCGGTCAGGCCGGAGGACACCATCCACCAGCCCACAAAGCCCTGCAGCCCACCCAGCGCGAGCAGGAACACGCCCCACGGTTTGAACCAACTTGGCAGCTGGCCGCGCATCCAAAAGATGACAAACGGCACCAGGAACACGATGCCAATCAGCCGAGCAATGATGCGGTGCCCCCACTCCCACCAATAGATGAACTGGAAGTCGGCCATCGACATGCCGCGATTTTGAAGCTGGTACTCGGGGATCTGGCGATACGCCTCAAGCGCGGCCTCCCAGCCTGCGGCCGTCAACGGCGGAATGACACCCAGGATCGGCGCCCACTCCACGATGGACAGGCCCGAATCGGTAATGCGGGTCGCCCCGCCCACCACCAGCGTGGCGAGCACCATCAGCGCCACCACGCGCAACCACCAAACAACCGCCGCGTTTTCCATGACCACTTAGCTACTTCAACGCGCCACCACGGCCAATGGACAAGAGGTCCCGCCTCGCGATTTTCAGAAACACCACCCTATATCGCTTAGCAGTGGTTTGACGGGGTCTTTCATGCCGGTCCGCATCAAAAAGCTCATTGGAACGCTGATCATCATCATGTTCCTGGTGGTGTACTGCCTCGCGGTGATGGTGCTCGCAGTAAACATCCTGCCGGACGCAAACGCGTGGATCCAAACCATCTTCTACATGTTCTTCGGGCTGCTCTGGGTCGTCCCGGTCGGCGCGCTGATCACCTGGATGCAGCGGCCACCGGAAGGCGCGAACGGTTAAGCGAGCGCACACCGCGCCAGCCCGCCGACACAACGCACCACAACAGCGCCACCACCGCCGCCGCCTGCAGCAACAGCACCAACCGCCCC
>CAKZYH010000459.1 GCA_937884725.1 uncultured Paracoccaceae bacterium | reverse complement strand
GGTGTGATGCCGAGCCAGGCCATGTCGGTGGCGATTTGGTCGGCGAACTCCTGGCGGGAGCGCTCGCGGTCGGTGTCGTCGTAGCGCAGCACGAAGCGGCCGCCGTTCGCCGCTTCCAGCCAGTTGAACAGGGCCGTGCGCACATTGCCGATATGAAGTTCGCCCGTGGGAGATGGGGCGAAGCGGACAGTCTCACTCATCGCGGTACCGGTTGGTGATGGGATAGCGGCGGTCGCGGCCAAAGTTTTTGGCGCTGATTTTGACGCCAGGGGCCGCCTGCCGGCGCTTATACTCGGCGATGTGCACCAGGTGTTCGATGCGTTTGACGGTCGCCATGTCGAAGCCTTCGGTGACGATCTCCGACACGCTCGCCTCGTCCTCGATGAGCCGGCGCAGGATGCCGTCGAGCGTTTCGTAAGGCGGCAGCGAATCTTCGTCCTTCTGATCCTCGCGCAGTTCGGCCGTGGGGGGCTTTTCGATGATGCGCTCCGGGATCACCACGCCGCCGGGGCCAAGGCCGCCGGGCGGAACGGTGGTGTTGCGCCAACGGCAGAGGCGGAAGACGTCGGTCTTGTAGAGGTCTTTGATGGGGTTATAGCCGCCGTTCATGTCGCCATAGAGCGTCGCGTAGCCCACCGAGACCTCGGATTTGTTGCCGGTGGTGATGACCATGCCGCCGAACTTGTTGGAGACCGCCATCAAGGTGGTCCCACGCACGCGGGACTGGATGTTCTCTTCCGTGACGTCGAGGTCGCGGCCCTCGAACAGGGTGCTGAGCTGGGCGGTGAAGCCTTCCACCGCCGGGGCGATGGGGACTGTGTCGTAGCGCACGCCAAGGCGTTCTGCGACGTCGGCGGCGTCCGACACGCTTTCGTTGGAGGTGAAGCGGTAGGGCAGCATGATGCAGTGGACGCGGTCGGCGCCGATGGCATCGACGGCAAGGGCCGCGCAGATCGCTGAATCAATACCGCCAGAGAGGCCTAGCACGACGCTGGGGAAGCCGTTCTTGTTGACGTAGTCGCGCAGGCCCAGCATGGCGGCGTGCCACTCGGCTTCGTCGGCCTCCGGGACCGGCACGCGCACGGTCTTGTCACAGACCCAGCGGGTGGTGCCGTTCTGCTGCTTGCGGAAGGTGAGCGTTGTGGCGGCGCTTTCGAAAGCCGGGAGCTGGGCGGCAAGGCTGCGGTCGGCGTTGAGGGCGAAGGAGGCGCCGTCAAACACCAGCTCGTCCTGGCCGCCGACCTGGTTGATGTAGACGAGCGGCAAGTCGCTCTCCACGACGCGGGCGACCATGATGGACATGCGCTCGTCGTGTTTGGCGCGGGTGTAGGGCGAGCCGTTGGGCACGATGATGATTTCGGCGCCGGTTTCGGCGAGGCACTCCACGACGTCCTCGTGCCAGGCATCCTCGCAGATGGGGAAGCCAACGCGCACGCCGCCAATGTCCACCGGGCCAGGCATGGGGCCGGATTTGAACACGCGATACTCGTCGAAGACGTCGTAGTTGGGCAGGTGCACCTTGTGGCGGATGCTGTGGATTTTGCCGTCCGCGAGGATGACGAGCGAGTTGTAGAGCTGGCCGTCCTCACGCCACGGCGTGCCTATGGCAAGGGCTGGGCCGCCGGCGGTGGTTTTGGCGAGAGCTTCGACCTCGGCCATCGCGCGGTCTATGAAGGCGGGCTTCAAAACGAGGTCTTCCGGGGGATAGCCGGACAGGAACAGTTCGGAGAAGACGACGAGGTCCACGGGGCCGGCGGCGCGCACCGCCGCTTCGGCCATGGCGCGGTTCCCCGCAAGGTCGCCCATGACCGGGTTGAGCTGCTGGATGGAGACTTTGAATTCGTCCATGAAATTCCCTGCCGTCTTCGCTCGGTAAGTGGCGTGAGCGGCGATATCGGTCAACGCTGACGGTTAGGGCACTTTGGCCCGACACGGAACCGCGTGGGGCTGAGGAGGTGCTAGCCGGTGGGCGGCAGGCTTTGGATGAAATCGCGCAGGGCTGTGGCGATTTCGGCTGGGCTGTCCTCTTGCAGGAAGTGGTTGCCGCGCACGGTGACCTCGCGCTGGTTGGGCCAGCTGCGGCAGGTCTCGCGCATGGCTCCTATGAGGATGGCCCCGGGTTCGGCGTTGATGAAGAGCTTCGGGATGGGGCTCTCGGCCATGAAGGCGGCGTAGTTGGCCGCGATGGTAACGAGTTCGGGCGGCTCGCCGGCGATGGGGATTTGGCGCGGCCAGTCGAGCGTGGGGCGCCTCCCCTCGCCGGGTTCGGCAAAGGGCGCGCGGTAGACGGCCATGTCTTCGTCCGGGATGCCGCCCAGCGTACTGCCGGGCAAAACGCGCTCCACGAAGACATTTTTGTCGAGAACCAGGCCTTCGCCGGCGGGGGAGCGCATTCCTTGGAAAATGCCGCGGGCGGCTTCAGGCCAATCATCCCAGCTGGGGACGGGGGTGACGATGGCTTCCATGTAGGCGATGCCGGCGACCTTCTCGGCGTTGAGGCGGCTCCAGTTGAAGCCGAGCGCTGAGCCCCAGTCGTGGATGACGAGGACGGCGTCTTCCGTGACGCCGAGCGCCTCCCACGCGGCGTAGAGGTGGGCGGCGTGGGCGTCGAAGCTGTAGGTCATGGGGCCGGGGTTGGGGAGCTTGTCGGACCCACCCATGCCGATGAGGTCGACGGCGATGCAGCGGCCCAGATCAGCGAGCTGGGGCATGATGTTGCGCCATAGGTAGGATGAGGTGGGGTTGCCGTGTTGGAACACGATAGGACGCCCCGCCCCCATCTCAGCGTAGGCCATGGTGCGGCCCATCACGTCGATTGTTTTCAGCGGCCAGTCTGCCATGGGGTGCCCCCTTTGCCCGGTCATGCAGCGGACCCCTTCGGCGCCTTCCGGTCAAGCGTGCTAGATCGTTCCCTCAGTAATCGTTTTTGATTTGTGCGCCGGCAGCGCGTGCCCGTGCCTCTGGGCAGACATGCACCTCAAGATCATCAGACTGACAGGTTCAACTGTCACATATCCTGCTTAGCTTTGGGCTTGGTTCGCGCGGCAAGGCGGGCTGTCAGTCCCCGTGGCCTGGTGAGGGCGGCGGGCGTGTTTTGCGATGTGGGAGAGCATCATGAAGGGGCCGCTTCACGGCATTGTGGTCGTTGATCTGACGCACGTTTTGGCGGGGCCCTATGCGTCCATGTCGCTGGGCGATCTTGGCGCGCGGGTTATCAAGGTGGAGCGGCCTGGCATTGGCGACGATACGCGCGCATTCCCGCCCTTTCGCGAGGAGACGAGCGCGTATTTCATGACCATCAATCGGGGGAAGGAATCGATTGCCCTTGATCTGAAGTCGGCGGATGACCGGGCGATTTTTGAAAAGCTCTTGGCCCGGGCGGATGTGCTTTTGGAGAACTATCGGCCCGGCGTGATGGACCGCCTAGGCTATGGGTGGGAGAGCCTGCACGAGCGCTATCCGCGACTGATTTATGGCGCTGTATCTGGCTTTGGCCGGACCGGTCCCGACAGCCTGCGCCCCGCCTACGACATGGTGGTTCAGGCGCGCGGCGGGGTGATGTCGATCACCGGCGAAGTCGGGGGCGAGCCTGTGCGTGTGGGCGCGTCCATCGGGGACATCGTGGCCGGGATTTTCCTGTGCGAGGGGATCGTGGCGGCGCTTTATGCGCGCGAGCGGACCGGGGAAGGCGCGCTGGTGGATGTGGCGATGCTGGACAGCCAGTTTGCGATTTTGGAGCACGCCATCGCGATCACCAACGAGACCGGCGTGCCGCCTGGGCCGATGGGGGCGCGGCATCCGTCGATTACGCCGTTTGAGAGTTTTCATGCCAGCGACGGGATGTTCATCATCGCGGCGGGGAACGATGCGCTCTACGCCAAGCTTTGCCACGCCATCGGGCGGCCGAAACTGATCAGCGATCCGCGGTTCCTGACCAACCAGCTGCGCTGCGACAACCATGAGCTTTTGAAGCGGGAGATCGAGCGGATCACGCTGGGTGAGACGGTGGGCTACTGGGTGGATTTGCTGGTGGAGGCTGGGGTGCCGTCGAGCCCGATCCACACTGTGCGGCAAGCGATGAGCGATCCGCAGTTGCGTGCGCGGAAGATGCATGTGGAGGTGGCGTCAGAGAGCGGTAAGCCGTTTGCGGGGGCGGGCAACCCCATCAAGATGTCGATCAATCCGGACAGCAGCTACGCGCCCAAGGCGCCGCATCTGGACGAGCATCGGGCGCAGATCTTGGAATGGCTCGACGCGGGGTGAGCTGATCTCTGGAGCTGGCGGATTGAGACGGTAGCCCAATCCGCCGAGCCGTTTGGTGCCTAAGCCGCGGCGAGCGCGTTCTTGTCTTTCGCCTCTGCGCGCAGGTTTTCGGCCACCAGGAAGGCGAGCTCGATGGCCTGCTCGGCGTTGAGGCGCGGGTCGCACTGGGTGTGGTAGCGATCCGACAGGTTGTCGGCCGTGACGGCGCGGGCGCCGCCGGTGCACTCGGTGACGTTCTTGCCCGTCATCTCCACGTGGATGCCGCCGGCGTGGGTGCCCTCGGCGCGGTGCACGGCGAAGAAGGATTGCACCTCCTTCAAAACACGATCGAAGGGCCGGGTTTTGTAGCCCTGCACCGAGATCGTGTTGCCGTGCATCGGATCGCAGGACCAGACCACGTGGCGCCCTTCCCGCTCCACCGCACGGATGAGCGCGGGAAGATTGTCGAGCACCTTGTCGGCGCCGAAGCGGCAGATGAGGGTCAGGCGGCCGGGCTCATTCTCAGGGTTGAGGAGGTCGATGAGCTCCAGCAGGCCGTCACCCGTCAGCGAGGGGCCGCACTTGAGGCCCAGCGGGTTTTTGACGCCGCGGCAGTATTCGACGTGGGCATGGTCCGGCTGGCGGGTACGGTCGCCGATCCAGATCATGTGACCGGTGGTCGAGTAGTAGTCGCCGGTCAGCGAATCCACGCGCGTGAAGGCTTCCTCGTAGTTGAGGAGGAGCGCCTCGTGGGAGGTGTAGAGTTCGGTGCTTTGCAGCTGCGGGGTCGATGCGCCGCTGACGCCGCACGCGCGCATGAAGCCGAGCGCTTCGGTGATGTTGTTGGCCAAGCTACGGTATCGATGGCCCTGCGGCGAGTCCTCCACAAATCCGAGCATCCAGTTGTGCACGTTGTCGAGGTTGGCAAAGCCGCCTTGGGCGAAGGCGCGCAGAAGGTTCAGCGTCGCGGCGGATTGGCGGTAGGCCATTTCCATGCGCGCCGGGTCGGGGATGCGAGCCTCAGCGGTGAAGGCCATGTCGTTGACGATGTCGCCTTTGTAGGACGGCAGCTCCACGTCGCCCTTCTTTTCCATGGGCGAGGAGCGTGGCTTGGCGAACTGCCCCGCGATGCGGCCGACCTTCGTGACCGGGGACGCGGCGCCGTAGGTTAGCACCACGGCCATCTGCAGAAGCACGCGGAAGAAGTCGCGGATCATGTCCGGGTGGTGCTCGGCGAAGGCCTCGGCGCAGTCGCCGCCCTGGAGCAGGAAACCTTTGCCCGCTGCAACGTCGGCAAGCTCGGCTTTGAGCGCGCGTGCCTCACCTGCAAAAACCAGCGGCGGCCAGCTCGCCAACTGCTGTTCCATGGCGCCGAGGGCGGCCTTGTCCGGATACTCAGGGAGTTGGGCGGCCGGCTTCTGGCGCCAGCTGCTAGGAGACCAATCGTCGTTTTGGGCCGCCGCGGCGGCATGGGCCATGGTGCTCATTTTTTGTTCACATTGATTTACGAAGTGACGTGTCGTTCTTCCAGCGAGTGCACGGTGGCGTCAACCGTTCTGAGCGCCTGATCGACAAGTGTTCGCCCCTTCGCGCTGAGCGGTTGGTGTCGCGGATACAGTGGCGCGTCGCGGTCATCGATGATCGGGACATGCCAGCCGTCGGTGGTGGCGAAGAAATGCTCCACTCCGGACGGGCCGAAAACGTCAAGCATGCCGCCGACGATGGTGTCGATGTAGGTGAGGCAGACGGGGTAGTCTGCGCTGCCCCAGTCGTCGAACTCCGGCGAGGATTTGAAGATCACGGCGCCGGGGAATTCGGGGAGCGGCAGCGGCTCGTATTTGTGCTCGCGGGCGACGATTTGGGGCCAGACGTCGTCGGAGATGGTGATGAGGAGGCCGTCGATGCTGGCGCCCTCGTGCTCCCAGACCGATACCGCGCAGGCGCCGCCGAACGCTGTGGGTCCGGGCGCGCGCCAGGCCCGCCGCCAGCCGCGCACCGTGACCGGCACCGCCGCGAGGTGGGGCGGGAGGGTGCCTTTGTGGACGAGCGAGCCGTAGCCGAAGACTTGGCGGCTCACGCAGCCTCGCGCCGCAGCTGGCGGGCGGGGGCGCCCATGGTGACGAACTCTTCCGACGCTGTGGGGTGGACCGCGACGGTGGAGTCAAAGTCGGCTTTCTTGACGCCCATTTTCACCGCTATGCCCAGGATTTGGGAGAGTTCGCCGGCCCCCTCGCCCACCATATGAACGCCGACGACGATGTCGGTCTCAGCGTCGACGATCACCTTCATTTCGATGCGGTCGTTGCGGCCCAGAAACGCTGTGCGCATGGGGCGGAAGGAGGCGGTGTAGACGTCGATGGACGGGTACGTGGAGATGGCCTCACTCTCCGTGAGGCCGACGGTGCCGAGTTCGGGTTGGGAGAAGACGGCGGTTGGGATCGTGGCGTGATCCATGATCCGGCGGTTGTTGCCAAACACGGTGTCGGCGAACGCGTGGCCCTCGCGGATTGCGACCGGAGTGAGCGCTGCGCGGTCGGTGACGTCGCCGACGGCATAGATGGACGGCACGGAGGTGCGGCTTTCTTCGTCCACCACCACGGCGCCCTTGTCGCCGAGCGTCACGCCCACCTCTTCCAGGCCGAGCCCTTCGGTGTGCGGCCAGCGGCCCGCGGCGAACAGGATGTGATCGGCCGAGAGGGTTTGCCCGTCCGACAAGGTGATGTTCAGGCCGTCCGAAGTCTTCTCGATGTTGGAGAAGATGCGGTTGAAGATGAAATTGACCCCGCGGTCCTGCATGCCGGCGCGCACGGCGTGGCGCATGTCCTCATCGAAGCCGCGCAGGATTTCGGAGCCGCGGTGGACGAGGGTCACGTTGGCGCCGAGGCCATTGAAGATGCCGGCGAACTCGACGCCGATATAGCCGCCTCCGGCAATGACGAGTTTGTCCGGCACCTTGGGCAGGTGGAAAATCTCGTTGGAGCTGATGACGTGCTCGATGCCGGGGACTTTCTCGTCGTACCAGGGGGTCGCGCCCGTCGCGATCAGGATGTATTTCGCGCTGACCGTGCGGTTGTCGGACAGGATGCGCACGGTGTGCGGGCCTTCGACCACGGCGCGGCTTCGCACCAGCGAGGCGCCGGCCTTGGTGAGGTTGGTGATGTAGATCTCGTTGAGACGGTCGATCTCCGCATCACGCCGGGCGCAAAAGGCGTCCCAATCGAAGGCGCCTTCGGTGACGGCCCAGCCGTAGCCGCGGGCGTCCTCGAACTGTTCGGAGAACTGGGAGGCGTACACCATCAGCTTTTTGGGGACGCAGCCGCGGATCACGCATGTGCCGCCGACGCGGTACTCCTCCGCCACCGCGACCTTTGCGCCGTGCTGGGCGGCGATGCG
>CAKZYH010000458.1 GCA_937884725.1 uncultured Paracoccaceae bacterium | reverse complement strand
AGGGCGAGGACATGGCGGCCATCAACAAGATGTTCACGCCGGAGTTCCGCAACCGGCTCGATGCCGTGGTGCCGTTCTCGCCGCTGCCGTCGGATGTGGTGCACCGCGTGGTCGAAAAGTTCGTCATGCAGCTGGAGGCTCAGCTGGCGGATCGGAACGTGACGTTCGAGCTGTCGGAAGAGGCCGTCGAGTGGCTCGCCAAGGAAGGTTACGACGAGAAGATGGGTGCGCGGCCGCTGGGCCGGGTCATCCAGGAGCACATCAAGCGGCCGCTGGCTGATGAGGTGCTGTTCGGTGAGCTGAAGAAGGGCGGCACGGTCAAAGTCACCGTCGAGACGGACGAGGACGGCAACACCAAGCTCGCGCTGGAAAGCATTGCCGAGCCGGCGCCCATTCGCCCGCCAGCGGACGATGACGGCGGCGACGGCGGCGATCCTGATCCGGACGGGGGTAACTCGTCCGGGCCGGCCGGTGGGTCGATGGTGCCGCGGGTTCCGCTGTCTAGCGGTTAATGCCTGCTTAACCGAGCTTGACGAAATCCAAGAGCTGATGGGCCGCGCGACTTCCTCGCGCGGCCTTATCATTGGTACTGTAGCGGCTGATGCTGAACTGGCGGACCAAGGTGCCGCTTTGCGCGGAGATTGGCCGTGGATGAGCTCGTGTCATTTCTGGCGCTGCTTGATGATCTCAGCCAACGGGAGACGTTTCAGCAGAGCGGTTTCGTGGTTGGGGGTTTTTCCGGCCGAGAGGTTGAGCCGGACTTCAGCCGCAACGAGGACGATCCGCTGGCAGGCGCGCTTGGCGTCAACGCGCTTCGCAACGGTGGCTCGCTGCAGGACGATGGCTTATTGTATCGCGCGCAGCTTTTGGGCGAGCGGCTCGTTGAGGCGGGCGACGATGACTTCGTCCGCTCTACGGCGCCTGGCATCGACGTTACGTTCTCAAACTTCATCGGGGGCGGGCTGCGCTTTGGGCCGTCGGCGGCCAACCCTTACTTCTCGTCAGAGGACGGGGGCGCGCCTGACGCGGTGTTCGACCTCCCGAACCTCGACGATTTCCAGATTTTTTCAGGGTTCGATGTGCCGTTCACCCATAGCGGAGATCCCTCCGCGCTGGGCACTGAGGTCGTCGGCACCGACGGGGCAGACGTGCTGGAAGGCGCTGGCGGCGACGACACGCTGGAGGGGCTGGGGGGTGACGACACGCTCGACGGTGGCGCGGGCAACGATGTGCTTGATGGCGGCGAGGACGAGGACGTGTTCCTCTTCGTCGGCGATTTTGGCGACGATACGATCCGCGATTATGACATCGATGATGACCGGATTGAGTTTAGCGGCGTGAGCGGGCTGAGCACCGTCGATCATCTAACGTTCGGTGGCGAAGGCGATGGCACGGTGATTTCGGTCAACGGTCAGTCGGTGGTCGTCGGGGGTGTCGGCGAAGACGCTCTTCGGGATGAAATTTTCATCGTTTAGCACCGAGAGGTTGCGGCGGAGGCCTACGCCCCGCTAACCGTCGGGACGTATGACAAGCGACGATACTGCGCCGAATTGGGTCTGGGCTTGGCGCGGGATTGCGCATTTGGCGTCGGTCCACTCGCTGGTGCTGATGGGCGCGCAGGTGGGCTTTGCGGCGCTCTGCCGGGATTTTGGCGTAACGCTGGGCGAGGCGGTGGTGCTGACACTCTTCGTGTGGGCACTGCCGAGCCAGGTGACGTATATCGGGCTGGCCGCGGCTGGCGTTTCCTTCATTCCAATTGCGCTGGCGGTGTCGTTGTCGGCGCTGCGCTTTTTGCCCATGGCGATGACGTTGACGCCGATGGTCCGCGCACCGGGGACGAGCAAGCTCGCGCTTTATGGCGTGGTGAGCTTTGTCACGATCACCTCGTGGGTGTTTGCCGTCGCGCACGTGCCATCCGTGCCGCGTGAACGGCGCGTTGCGTTTTTCGGTGCGTTCAGCTTGGGGCTTGCGGTGGTCAATGCGGTGATCGTTGTGATTGCCTATGTGGCGGTTGCGACGGTGCCGCCGGTGATCTCGATGCTGCTGACGTTTTTGATCCCGGTCTACTTTTTGCTGGCGTTGACGGCGGCTGTGAAGGAGGTGACCGATGGATTGGCGCTGATGGCCGGGATGTTGGGGCTGCCGCTGGCGGCCATGTTTGCCGGGGAATTGGACGTCTTGGTGGCGGGCGTTCTAGGGGGAACGCTGGCCTACGTTGCGGGCCGGGTGTGGCGTCAGCGGAAGGGGCGCACCTGATGGAAGGCCTATCGGTGCTCGGGCTTGGGCCGTACCTGTCGATTCTGGTGGCCGCGGCGCTGCCGA
>CAKZYH010000457.1 GCA_937884725.1 uncultured Paracoccaceae bacterium | reverse complement strand
AAATACCCGGGAGCCTGAAACCTTCTATCTGCGTTGTTCGAGTCATTTCAACGCATATGTTCGAGAGAATCCTACGAAGGCGTAATATTTTTTCCAAGATGTACATGAGCGTTGACATTTTTTTCTGTCAGTGCGTGCCGACGAACGGTCCGCACCGCGTCGCAGCGGGCCCGGATTGGCGATGGGCCGTCGCAATCCCACATGTCGGGTCGGAACGAACACTGCGAGAGTTATGACTGAACACACAACCTGGCACGGCACGACCATTTTGACGGTGCGCAAAGGCGGCCGTGTGGTGGTCGCGGGCGATGGCCAAGTCTCGATGGGGCAGACCGTCATTAAAGGGACTGCCCGCAAGGTGCGCACCATCGGCGATGGCGGCGTTATTACCGGCTTTGCGGGCGCGACGGCCGATGCCTTCACGCTGCTGGAGCGGCTTGAGCGAAAGCTTGAGCAGTATCCGGGGCAGCTGATGCGCGCCGCGGTGGAGCTCGCCAAGGATTGGCGCACCGACCGCTATCTGCGCCATCTGGAAGCGATGATGATTGTGGCCGACAAAACCGAAACGCTGGTGATCACGGGCAATGGCGACGTGCTGCAGCCTGAGGATGGCGTGGCTGGGATCGGGTCGGGCGGCAACTACGCGCTGGCCGCGGCCCGTGCGCTGATGGACCAGGACATGTCGGCCGAGGAGATCGCGCGCAAAGCCATGAAGATCGCGGCCGACATCTGCGTCTACACCAACGAAAGCCTGATCGTCGAAAGCCTCGACGCGGCCTAAGTCATCAAGAATATAGCCGCGCTTCGGGCGGCGGACCGGCGGGGCGTTTGCACGCCGGCGGAAAGGAACTCCATGACCAACTTCTCCCCCCGGGAAATCGTCTCTGAATTGGACCGGTTCATCATCGGCCAGAAAGACGCCAAGCGCGCGGTCGCTATTGCTCTGCGCAACCGCTGGCGGCGGCAGCAGCTGCCGGACGAGCTGCGCGACGAGGTGATGCCGAAGAACATCTTGATGATCGGCCCGACGGGCGTCGGCAAAACTGAGATTTCCCGCCGACTAGCTAAGCTTGCCAACGCGCCGTTCATGAAGGTGGAAGCGACGAAGTTCACCGAGGTCGGCTATGTGGGCCGCGATGTGGAGAGCATCGTGCGCGATCTGGTTGAGACTGGGATCTCGCAGGTGCGCGAGCGCAAACGCAAAGAGGTGCGCGCGACCGCTCATCTCGCCGCCGAGGAGCGGGTGCTCGACGCGATTGTCGGCAAAGCCGCCTCCCCTGCGACGCGGGAGAGCTTTGCCAAGCGCCTGCGCAACAATGAGCTCGACGACCGCGAGATCGAGATCGAGATCAGCGCCACACCACAGATGCCGAGCTTTGATATTCCGGGCATGGGCGGCAACGTTGGCATCATGAACATCGGCGAGATGCTGGGCAAAGCGATGGGCGGGGTGAAGAAGACGCACCGCACCACCGTGAAGGATTCTTACGAGCTGCTGATCGCGGAAGAGAGCGACAAGCTTCTGGATGACGACAAGGTCACCCAAGAGGCGCTGCGGGAGGTGGAGAACAACGGCATCGTGTTCCTCGATGAGATCGACAAGATCACTGTGCGCTCCGACCGCATGGGCGGTGATGTCTCGCGCGAAGGCGTGCAGCGCGATCTTCTGCCGTTGGTGGAGGGCACGACCGTTGCGACGAAGCATGGTCAGGTGAAGACCGACCATATCCTATTCATCGCCTCGGGGGCCTTTCATGTGTCGAAGCCTTCGGACTTGTTGCCCGAGTTGCAGGGGCGGCTGCCGATCAGGGTGGAGCTGCAGGCGCTGGAAAAGCAGGACTTTCAGCGGATCCTGACCGAGACCGAGGCCTCGCTGATCAAGCAGGCTGAGGCGCTGATGCAGACCGAGGGTGTGACGCTGGAGTTCACCGAGGACGGCATCGATGCGCTGGCGGAAATGGCGGTGACCATAAACGCGAGCGTTGAGAATATCGGTGCGCGGCGGCTGCAGACGGTGATGGAGCGGGTGCTTGACGACATCTCCTACACCGCGACCGACCGGGCGGGCGAAACGCTGGTGATCGATGGCAACTACGTGCGCAAAGCGGTCGAGGACCTTGCGCAAACCGCGGGCCTGTCGCGCTTTATTCTCTGAGACGCGACCGCTGCGGTTGTCGGTCGCGACCGCAGCGGCACTTGCCGTGACGATATCCCCTTAGAGCGTGTCTGCGCTGCGTGATCCCTCCGGGTTCATCCGTGGCGACGTTCTGGCAGTATATCCAGTGGGCTACACACCGTGCCGCAATTGGCGTTCTGCGCGCCCTCAGGTATGGGAAATATGCCTACGAAGGGGTGGATGCATGACAAAGGCAGTGGTGATCGGCTCGGGCTTTGGCGGCCTCGCACTTGCGGTGCGGCTGCAGTCGGCCGGTTTTGAAACCACCCTGGTGGAGGCGCGCGATAAGCCTGGCGGGCGGGCCTATGTCTATGAAGACGATGGCTTTGTGTTTGATGCCGGGCCGACCGTCATCACCGATCCGGCGTGTTTGGAGGAGCTTTTTGCGCTCTCGGGCCGGAAGCTGTCGGACTACGTGACGCTGGTGCCGGTGTCGCCGTTCTATCAGCTGCGCTGGGAAGACGGAGATGTGTTCGACTACGTCAACGATCAGGAAGAGCTTGATCGGCAAATCGCCAAGCGCAACCCGGACGACGTGGAGGGGTATCGGCGCTTCCTGGCTTACTCCGAAGAACTCTACCATGAGGGCTATGAGAAGCTGGGGGCAGCGCCGTTCCTGGACTTTAAGTCCATGGTGCGGGTGGCGCCGCAGTTAATCCGGCTGCAATCGTGGCGCACGCGTTATGCCAAGGTGGCGACGTTCATTAAGGACGAGCATCTGCGCCAAGCGTTCTCGTTTCACACGTTGCTGGTGGGGGGAAATCCGTTTTCGACCAGCGCGATTTATGGGCTGATCCATGCGCTAGAGCGGCGCGGCGGCGTCTGGTTTGCCATGGGCGGCACGGGCGCGCTGGTGGCGGGCATCATCCGGCTGTTTGAGGATCTGGGCGGGACGGTGCGGCTCTCGGCGCCGGTGGCGCAGATCATGACACAGGGGGACCGGGCGACGGGCGTTCAGCTGGCCTCTGACGAGACGCTGCCTGCCGACCTTGTGGCCTCCAATGCGGATATTGTGCACACCTATAAGGCGTTGCTGAGTGAAAATGCGCGTGGGGCAGCTGAGAGTAAGCGGCTGACCAATAAACGGTTTTCTAACTCGCTGTTTGTCATCTATTTCGGGCTTGATCGGGAGGTGCCGAATGATCTGGAGCACCACGTCATCCTGTTTGGGCCGCGCTACCGCGAGCTGATTGCTGACATCTTCAAAGGGCCTTCGCTGCCGGACGACTTCTCGCTGTACCTGCACGCCCCGTCGAAGACCGACCCCGGTCTCGCGCCGGAGGGGCAGTCGGCCTACTACGTCTTGGCGCCTGTGCCGCACCTTGGCGCGGCGGACATCGACTGGGAGATGGAGGGGCCGAAGTACCGCGACCGGATCCTGGCATATCTTGAAGAGCACGCGATCCCGCGGCTGCGCGAAACGATGGTGACGTGCCGTATCTTTACGCCGGCGGATTTTTCGACGGAGCTGAATGCGCACATGGGGTCGGCGTTTAGTCTGGAGCCGATCTTGCTACAGTCGGCCTACTTCCGCGGGCACAACCGGGACGACAAGATCTCCAACCTTTATCTGGTCGGCGCGGGGACGCACCCAGGCGCTGGGGTTCCGGGGGTTGTGGGGTCGGCGAAGGCGACGGCGTCCCTTGTGCTGGAAGACTTTGCGCCCACCGCGGTAGCCGCCGAATAACGTGTACGACGCCGACGACGCGGCCTATGCGAAGGCGAGCATTGCCAATGGCAGTCAGTCCTTCGCAGCGGCCTCCCGCCTTCTGCCTTCCGGTGTGCGGGAGGATGTGGCCCGGCTTTATGCCTGGTGCCGCTATGCGGACGATCTTATCGACGGGCAAGACCATGGCCACGGCGCGGCGGCGGTGGACGATGCTGACGCACGGCTTGCTGAGCTGCGGGAACGCACAGATGCGGCGCTCGCCGGAAAGATGACGGGCGATCCGATTTTCGATGGCTTTGGCCAAGTGGCCGCGCGGCGCGGCATTACGAAGCCTCTCGCCCACGATCTTCTAAATGGCTTCCAGATGGACGTCACCGCCCGTCACTATGAGACGGTGGATGACCTTTGCGAGTATTGTTACGGGGTCGCCGGCGCGGTGGGCGTGATGATGGGGCTTACCATCGGCGTCGATGCTGACGATGCCGACACGCTCGATCGGGCGTGCGACCTCGGGCTCGCGTTTCAGATGACCAATATTGCGCGCGATAACGTCGCCGATGCGACTGTGGGACGCGTTTATCTGCCGGCGGCTTGGCTTGCTGAGGAAGGTTTGCCGTCCTGCGCGACGGCAATAGCGGACCCGGACAACGCCGCAGCCGTTCATCGTGTGGTGACGCGATTGGTGGCGGAAGCGGACGCTTACTACGCCTCCGCGAGTGTTGGGGTGCGGCGTCTGCCGTTTCGCGTGGCGTGGGCGATTGCGTCGGCCGGCGGGGTTTATCGGGCCATTGGGAAGCGGCGGGTGACCTGGGGTGCGGTGCGCATCGCGGAGCGGGCACGCACGACCAAAGCGGAGAAGCTGGGGCTGATTGCGCGGGCGAGCCTGACGGCGGCGCGGACCAGCGAGCGGGGTCTGCCCCTGGCGCGCTACGGACTTTGGCAGAGGCCTTCGCGGCCCTAACCTGAGCGGGTCAGGCTTTCGCTGAGGGAATGGTGCCCACCTAGGGCACCGTTCAGAGCGTTACGCGACGAGGTCGAAACGGTCCGCGTTCATCACCTTCGTCCAGGCCGCGACGAAGTCGTTGGCGAAGAGCGCCTTGTTGTCGTCCTGGGCGTAGACCTCGACGTAGGAGCGCAGCACCGAGTTGGAGCCGAACACCAGGTCCGCGCTGGTGGCGGTCCACTTTACAGCACCCGTTTTGCGGTCGCGGATCTCGTAGGTGCCGTTCTCGCCGGTGGGGTGCCAGGAATACGCCATGTCGGTGAGGTTCACGAAGAAGTCGGTGGTGAGGCTGCCGACGGTGTCGGTGAGGACGCCGTACGCGTTGCCGCCGTAGTGCGCACCCAGCACACGCAGACCGCCGACCAGCACGGCCATCTCACGTGCCGTGAGGCCGAGGAGCTGTGCCTTGTCGAGCATCATTTCTTCGATAGAGACCGAGTAAGCTTCCTTTTGCCAGTTGCGGAAACCGTCTGCGAGCGGCTCCAGCGGGGCGAAGGAGTGGGCGTCGGTCATCTCTTCGCTGGCGTCGCCGCGGCCGGGGGCGAACGGGACGGCGATGTCGAAGCCGGCCGAATTCAGGCCCTGTTCCACGCCGTAGTTGCCGGCGAGCACAATGACGTCGGCGATGGAGGCGCCGGCCTCGGCGGCGATGGGCTCCAGCACGGCGAGGACTTTCGCGAGACGCTCAGGCTCATTGCCGGCCCAGTCCTTCTGCGGGGCAAGGCGAATGCGAGCACCGTTGGCGCCGCCGCGCTTGTCGGACCCGCGGAAGGTGCGTGCACTGTCCCAGGCGGTGGCAATGAGGTCGGCGGTGGAGAGGCCGCTTGCAGCGATCTTGGCCTTCACAGCGTCCACATCGTAGCTGGTGGAGCCGGCGGGGATGGGATCTTGCCAGATGAGGTCTTCGACCGGCACGTCCGGGCCGAGATAGTTCACCTTGGGCCCCATATCGCGGTGGGTCAGCTTGAACCAGGCGCGGGCGAAGGTGTCGGCAAAGTAGTCCGGATCCGCCATGAACTTTTGGCAGATGGCGTTGTAGATCGGGTCGACCTTCATGGCCATGTCGGCGTCGGTCATGATGGGGTTGTGACGGATTGATGGGTCCGTGCTGTCGACCGTCTTGTCTTCTTCTTTGCAGTTGATCGGCTCCCACTGCCAGGCGCCGCCGCGGGACTTGGTGAGCTCCCAGTCGTAGCCGAACAGAAGCTTGAAGTACCCCATGTCCCACTGCGTGGGGTTAGTGGTCCAGGCGCCTTCAATGCCCGAGGTCCAGGCTTTGTTGGCAGCGCCGCCGTGGCCAGGGTTGGCCCAACCAAACCCCTGCGCTTCGTAGCCGGCGCCTTCGGGTGCAGCGCCGATTTCGTCGGCATTGCCGACGCCGTGGGCCTTGCCGACCGTGTGGCCGCCGCAGGTGAGCGCTGCGGTTTCTTCGTCGTTCATGGCCATCCGCGCGAAGGTCTCGCGCACGAATAACGCGGTGCGGCCCGGTTCGGGGATGCCGTTCACGCCTTCCGGGTTCACGTAGATGAGGCCCATGTGAGTCGCCGCGAGCGGGTTCTCCAGAGAGGACGCGTCGTCGAGGTCGCTGTAGCGGTTCTCGCTGGGGGCGAGCCACTCGCCCTCAGAGCCCCAGTAGATGTCCTTCTCCGGCCCCCAGATGTCCTCGCGGCCAAACCCGAAGCCGAAGGTTTTGAGACCCATGGATTCGTAGGCGATGTTGCCTGCGAGGATGGTGAGGTCACCCCATGACAGGGCGTTGCCGTACTTTTTCTTGATCGGCCACAGGAGGCGGCGCGCTTTATCGAGGCTCGCGTTGTCGGGCCATGAGTTGAGCGGTGCGAAACGGATGTTGCCGCTGCCGGCGCCGCCACGGCCGTCCTGAATGCGGTAGGTGCCGGCGGCGTGCCAGGCGAGGCGGATCATCAGGCCGCCATAGTGGCCCCAGTCGGCGGGCCACCACTCCTGGCTGTCGGTCATCAGCGCGTGGAGGTCGGCCTTCAGCTCGTCGAAATTGAGGGTTTGGACGGCGTCGCGGTAGTTGAACCCCGGGTCCATCGGGTTCGTGCGCGCATCCTTTTGGTGCAGAATGTCGAGGTTGAGCGCGTCGGGCCACCACTTCGTGACCGGCTGGTCAAGGGCGGTGTTGCCTCCGTGGGCGACAGGGCAACCGCCAAGCCCGCGAAAAGCCATGGTATCCATAAATTTTCTCCATTCCGTGCGCGGCCCACACCAAGCCTCGGCGAACAGAATTAGAGTTGGTCCAATAAAAAGGAAATTTGAATTTCTCGATGGTTCCGATAAGTCGCGCCTATGGCGCGCGGCCCTTTTCACGGGCGGTGGGTGCGCCCGTTGGGCGTGTGTGACCTACGCCTTGAGGGCGCCGCTGCGGTCTTGCCGCTGACGCCGGCTGAGCGCGGAACGGTTGCGCTTCAGGAGAGCCTTCAGGTGGTCGATGTTCGGGGCGTACAAAAAGCCAAACGACACGGCGCCGTCGCGGCCGTGGACGGCGTGATGCAGCTGGTGGGCGCGGACCAGGCGGCGCAGGTAGCCACTCCTGGGCATATAGTTGAACGGCCAGCGCTGATGGACGAGGCCGTCATGCACGATGAAGTACAAGATGCCGTAGATCATGAGGCCGATCCCGACCTGCCGGAGCGGCCATACGCCTGCGATGCCGAAGGTGAGGAGCACGCCAGCAAGCACGGTGAAGACGACGGCGTAGAGGTCGTTGACCTCGAACAAGCCATCGGTGTGCTCGTGGTGCGATTTGTGCCAGCCCCAACCGATGGGTCCGTGCATGATGTAGCGGTGGACGAGCCAGGCGAAGCCTTCCATGGCGACGACGGTGGCAAGCACCACGACCGAGTTGATCGCGAGCATCATGCCGTCGCCTCGTTCATCTCTTGCCGTCGGCGCGCGGCGCGCACACTAGGCAGACGGTACCACGGTGTTCCCGGCGAGAGATGATGCTCGTGGTGGTAGCCGAAGTGGAAGCAGGTGAAGAGCGAGACCAACCAAGGGTAGTCGTTGGTGCGCGAGTTGTGCCGGTCCTCGAACTCGCCCTCTTCGTGGCGGTGGGGCAGATAAGTTCCGAAGTAGAACAGTTGTAATGCCGATATGATCGCCGGCAGCGCGTAGAACATCACGACCTTCCAGTACAACGGCTCGAAGGCGAAGAAGTAGACAATCATGGCGACCGACATGGCTGCGAACTCACGCCACCCATAATAGTGGGTCATGAAACGCCAGAGCCACGGCCAGAACTCGTCGGGGTGGTTTTCGTCGAAGTCGGGGTCATCGGCGGTGCCGGCGAACTTGTGGTGCTTGTGGTGCTCGGGCAGGAGGCGGTCGAAGCTGAAAGCGGCGTAGAGGAGCAAGGTGGCGCGGCCGAACAGGCGGTTGAGCCAGGGTTTGCCCGGCGCGAAAGAGCCGTGCATGCAGTCGTGCGCGACGATGAAGAGGCCGGTGAAAAGCCACGACTGAAACATGATCATGGCGACTGCGGCGATGATGCCGGCCGAGCCCCAATCGACGACAAAGATTGCTGCGATGTGCGCCGCGAGCCATGCGACGATGATGGCAAGCGCTAGCGTTACGCCAAGCACGGTCTGCTGTTTTTGCGCTGCGCGCTTATCAGCGGTGAGCTGATTCACTTCCCGCCTCCTATGCCAACCTTCCCGCTCCATATATGACTGCAGGTGTAAAGGGCAGGCCAATGACGCAAAGACTGATCATCGCAGGTGGCGGGCTCTCAGGTGTCCTTACCGCAGTGGCCCTGGCTGAGCGCAGGCCCGACATTGACCTCACCGTGTTGGAGGCAGGTCCACAGCTTGGCGGCAACCACACGTGGAGCTTTTACGCCACCGACGTGCGGGGCGAGGCGCGGGACTTGGTGGCGCCGTTCGTGAACCATGCGTGGGACGGCTACGAGTGCACCTTCCAGGACTTTGGGCGGCAGTTTTCGACCGGGTATCGCTCCGTCACCTCAGACCATTTTCACCAGGTGGCGATGGGGCGGCTTGGCGACCGGGTTCGGCTGGGCGTCAAGGCGGCGCGGATCGATGAAGCCGGCGTGACGCTGGAGAGCGGCGAGCGGCTGGAAGCGGACGCTGTACTCGACGCCACGGGGCCGCGGGAGCTCGATGGCGTGGTCCTGCGCTGGCAGAAATTTTTGGGGCAAGAGGTCCGGCTCACCGGGCCGCACGGGCTCACCAAACCGACGATCATGGATGCGCGGGTCGATCAGCACGACGGTTATCGCTTTGTGTACCTGCTGCCGTTCACCGAAGACACGCTGATGATCGAAGACACCTATTATGCCGAGGGTGCCGCGATTGAGGCTGAGCAGTTGCGGGGGCGGATTGCCGATTATGCGCGGTCGCGCGGCTGGACCATTGCGGAGCTGATCCGCGAGGAACAGGGCGCCCTGCCACTGCTTTTATCGAGCGATTTTGACGCCATGTGGGCCTCGGCCGCACCGGCTCATGGGGCGGTGCCGCTCGGGTTGCGCGCTGGGCTGTTCCACCCGGTGACGGGCTATTCGCTGCCCATGTCGGCGCGGACCGCGCTGGAGATCGCGTCGATGACGGGGCCGATCTCGACACCGGCGATCCGGGCGCGGGTGGAGAAATTCGCCCGGCGGCACATGAGCCGCTCAGGGTTCGACCGGCTGCTGAATCGCCTGCTGTTTCTGGCCGGAGAGCCTGACACTCGGCACCGCGTGCTGGCGCGTTTCCACAAGCTGCCACAGAGCCTGATTGAGCAGTTTTATGCCGGGCGCCTGCATCCGGCCTATCAGCTGCGCATTTTGGTCGGGAAGCCGCCGGTTCCGTTCTTCCAAGCGGTGCGCGTTGTGCCCGAATCTGCCGCGCTGCAGGCGCGTTAGGCCGGCCGCGGCACTCACTGCGTGTCTGGTTTCCGCGCCTGCTGGCTGTGGGCACTGTCATGGGCCCGATGACCGGCGCTAACCTGTGAGTGCTGCGCTCTCGATGGCGTCGGCGGCGCGTTCTGCGCCGTGCTCGGCCATAATGGTCAGCTGGGCCTCTGCGGCGGCGTTCGCCATCGCCTCGTCTGTCAGCGCTTGAGCGATGACGCCGCGCCCGAAGAGGGCGTAGCGGGACCGGGGGATCACGACCGCGGCGCCCATGGCGGCGGCGCGGAATGAGTTATCCGGCTGATCGTGGGCGAAGGGAACGAGCACCATCGGTTTGCCGGCGGCAAGGGCGAGCGCGATGGTGCCGATGCCGCCCTGATGAACGATGAGCCGCGCATGGGGAAAGACCGACTGGTAAGGCGCAGCGGTGAAGGCGCGGGCGCGGTCGTTCTGTGGCAGGCCGGCAAGGTTGGCAGGGTCGCCCACAAGGAAGAGTGCGCGCACGCCCAGCGCATCGGCGAACTTTGCGCTTTGGGCGAAGAAACGGCGTGCGGCATGGGCGGAGGCGGAGCCCAGCGTGAAGATGACGGGCGCTTCGCCGCTCGCGAGCCAGGCTGACAGCGCTGGGTCTAGGTCGCCGCCGCCGGTTTGCAGCACTTGGCCCGTTTGGATGGTGCCGCTTGGCGCATCGGGCGGGACGGCGCCGAACAGCGGGGAGAAGAGCGCCAGCGCTCCCCCCGGGGCGTGTTGGCCGCCGAACACCGGATGATCGTCGTAGGTGCCGAGCCCCGCCGACGCCCGGTAGCGGCGAAGTGGGTTCGCCCAGTCCTGAATGCCGTTCTTCGCGGCCGTCAGCACCCACTCGTTGTAGGCGGGTTTGCCTTTGATGAGCGGGATGAGCGGCAGGCGCGGCGGGTCGAGGATGGAGTAGAGCATTGCCGGCTGGAACGCGCAGGATCGCCAGACGAGGCCGTAGCGTTTGGCGACGAGGGGGGCCGCGAGCGCGAGGGTGACGCTGACCAATACGTCCGCATCAGCTGCAGCGGCGCTGAGATCCTCGTCCGCCTCCGCAATGGCGGGCGTGAGGAACTCTTTGTAGACGAAGCGCGGCCCGCTCCAGGGCTTCATGAACTTGCGGTGGAAGGCTGGGTCGGAGGGGCGGTCTGGCCGCATGGGGGCGTGCTGAAGGCCCGCGCGGGTGACAGCTTTGGCGTGCGCATTGTGCGTTGCGACCGCCACGGTGTGGGAGCGCGCTTTCAACACCTTTCCGATTTCGAGGAAGGGAACGAGGTCGCCCAATGACCCGTGGCTGGCGAAGACAACTTTCACATGCGCGGCGATAGGCGAAACGACGCACCATTGCCACCCGCCTTTGTGGGCAAGACGTCGGCTGTCAGCCGCCGTTTAACTTTTGCGCTCCATATAAATGAGTCGAACGTAAGGCACGCTCGCTTCGGTCGGCCGGTTGTGGTCTGAACCGATTGAGCGGCTGATAGGAGATGGCCATGTTCCGCGCCCTTTTCGCCGCCGCGGTCGCGACAGCAGCGGTCGCGGCCGTCGTCTACTTCGACGCAAGCGCTGACATTTTACCGCAGCTCAACTTCCTCACCGAGGTTGCGAATTTCAACGCCAGGCTGGGGCTGCCCCTTGGCGGGAACTCGCTGTGGATCACGCACGGGGTCATCGGCATTGTGCTGTTCGGATTGTCGTTTGCGTTTTTGCAGCCAGTGCTGCCGGGCGGTGCGGTGAGTGAGGGGATCAGCTTTGGGTTTTTGACGTGGCTTGCGATGATGATGGTGTTCATGCCGCTCTCAGGTCATGAGATTTTTGCCCAAGATCTGGGGCCGTTGGCGGCGGTGGCCGCGCTGGGGCTCAACCTTGTTTATGGGATTGTCCTCGGCGTCGCGACCGCCGTATTTTCGGGCAACTCGCACTGAAACAAGCGCCCACGGTCCGCCATGACGCCCTGCATTATCACCATCGCCATGACCGGGTCGGTCCCGCAAAAGTCGGACAATCCGGCAGTTCCGATCACCGTCAGCGAGCAAGTGGAGAGCACTCACGAAGCGTTTGAGGCGGGAGCGACGCTGGCCCATTGCCATGTGCGGATGGATGACGGGACGCCGACCTCCGATCCTGATCGGTTCGCGGCGCTGATGGAGGGCATCAAAGCGCACTGCCCCGGGATGGTGATCCAGCTGTCCACCGGCGGCCGGTCTGGCGTGGGCAAGGAGCGCGGCGGGATGCTGTCGCTGAAGCCGGACATGGCGTCGCTGTCGACTGGGTCGGTGAACTTTCCGACGCGCGTTTACGAGAACAGCCCGCAGTTGGTGGACTATTTGGCAGCGGAGATGCTGGCCTACGGTGTGAAGCCTGAGATCGAGGTGTTTGATGTCTCGATGCTGTTCCAGGCGGCGAAGATGGTGGCGGACGGGCGGCTCCAGGGGCCGCTTCACGTGCAGTTCGTTATGGGCGTGAAGAATGCGATGCCGGTGGATCGGCCGACGTTCGACTTTTACCTTGAGACGCTGAAGCGCATCGCTCCTGACGCCACGTGGACGGGCGCGGGGATCGCGAAGGATCAGTTGACGCTCAATGAGTGGTCGCTGGCGGCGGGAGGGCACTGCCGCACTGGGCTGGAAGACAACATCCGCATGGACCGCGAGACATTGGCGCCGTCCAACGCCGCGCTGGTGAAGCGGTTGGTGAACCTTTGTGAAGCGCACGCGCGGCGGCCTGCGACGGTGACCGAGACGCGTGATCTCCTCGGCCTGGCTCCGGCCTGAGGCTCGGAGCTGCCCGGGTCCCGGCGTCAGGTCACGCCCTCAAATCTGGCATTGGTTGTGCAGCGGACGAGCTGAGGTGGGACGATGTGCGACGAAGGCGGACGAGACCACCGCGAACGGGCTTAATCTGACCAGCTATTAGCTGGGCGGCCTTGTGGGCTCGCGGCTGTTTGGCGAAGGCTGTATCGCGGTGGGGTGGGATCGAGAGTGGTCATGCTTGCCGCCATGATGGCGTTGGCCGGTGCAGCCGCCCTCGCCCTAACCGAGAAGACCTAACGGGGATTTGCCATGTCACTGTCCGGCCGCACTGCGATTGTCACGGGTTCCACCTCCGGCATCGGGCTCGGCATTGCCGAAGCGCTGGTGGCGGCGGGGGCCAACATTGTCCTCAACGGCTTCGGTGACGCCGGCGAGATCGAGGAAATTCGCCAGCGCCTGGAAAGCACCGGCGTGAGGGCGGTCTATAACGGCGCGGATATGTCCAAGCCCGACACCATCGAGGCGATGGTCAAAGAGGTCGAGGCGGAGTTCGGCGCCATCGACATTGTGGTGAACAATGCCGGCATTCAGACGGTGGCGCCCATTGAGGAGTTCCCCGTGGAGCGGTGGGACCTCATCCTTGCGATCAACCTGTCGAGCGCGTTTCACATGAGCCGCCTGACGGTGAAGGGGATGAAGGACCGGGGATTTGGCCGGATCATCAACCTTGCTTCGGCGCACGGGCTGGTGGCTTCGCCGTACAAGTCGGCCTACGTCGCTGCGAAGCATGGCATGCTGGGGCTCACCAAAACGGTGGCGCTGGAAGTGGCGGAGCATGGCGTCACCTGCAACGCGATCTGCCCCGGCTATGTGCTGACACCGCTCGTCGCGAAGCAGATCCCCGATACGGCGAAGGCGCGGGGGATCACCGAAGAGGAGGTGAAGCGGGACGTGTTGCTCGCCGCGCAGCCCACGAAGCACTTTGTCACCACCGAGCAACTGGGTGCGCTCGCGGTGTTTTTGTGCAGCGATGCGGCGGCCTCCATCACCGGCGCTGCGCTGCCGGTGGATGGCGGTTGGACGGCGCACTGAGGATGGCCCGCCATCACGCCCGCCGCGGCAAGAACCAGAAATCGATCAACCTCGCACTGCAGGGCGGCGGCGCCCACGGTGCGTTCACCTGGGGCGTCCTCGACAAGATTTTCGAGGACAACCGCCTATGGATCGAGGCGATTTCCGGCAC
>CAKZYH010000456.1 GCA_937884725.1 uncultured Paracoccaceae bacterium | reverse complement strand
CGGTTGCGGAACTCCGGCGTGAACATCTTGTTGATGGCCGCCATGTCCTCGCCCTCGCGGCGGGCACGGTTGAAGCCGATGGGCGCCTTAGCTTGATCGGCCGCACCAGCGTTGGTGGTCATGATCAGGATCACGTTGCGGAAGTCGACCTGCTTGCCGTTGTGGTCGGTCAGCTTCCCGTGGTCCATCACCTGCAACAGGATGTTGTAAAGGTCCGGGTGCGCCTTCTCGATCTCGTCGAGCAGCAGCACGCAGTGCGGATGCTGGTCCACACCATCGGTGAGCAATCCGCCCTGATCGAACCCCACATAGCCCGGAGGCGCACCGATCAGCCGGCTCACCGTGTGCCGCTCCATGTACTCCGACATGTCGAAGCGCAGAAGCTCCACACCCATCAGCTCGGCCAGCTGCTTGGCGACCTCGGTCTTACCAACACCGGTCGGCCCAGAGAACAGGTAGGACCCGATGGGCTTGTTAGGCTCACGAAGCCCAGCCCGCGCCAGCTTAATGGCCGACGACAGCACGTCGATGGCCTCTTCCTGGCCATAGACCACCCGCTTCAGGTTGGTCTCGATATTGGTCAGCACCTCAACGTCGTCCTTGGACACCGTCTTCGGCGGGATCCGGGCCATCGTCGCGACAGTCGCCTCGATCTCCTTCACGCCCACCGTCTTCCGACGCTTTTGCGCCGGCACCAGCATCTGCGACGCCCCGGTCTCATCGATCACATCGATCGCCTTATCGGGCAGCTTCCGGTCGCTGATGTAGCGATGCGACAGCTCAACGGCCGTTTTGATCGCCTCACCGGTGAACTTGATGGCGTGGAACTCTTCGTAGCGCGGCTTGAGCCCCTTCAGGATCTCAATGGCATCGTCCACGCTCGGCTCGTTCACGTCGATCTTCTGGAACCGCCGCACGAGCGCCCGGTCCTTCTCGAAGAACTGGCGATACTCTTTATAGGTGGTCGACCCGATGCACTTCACCGCCCCCGAAGACAGCGCTGGCTTTAAAAGGTTGGACGCATCCATCGCCCCGCCCGACGTCGCCCCCGCGCCAATCACGGTGTGGATCTCGTCGATGAACATGATGGCGCCGGGATACTCTTCGATCTCCTTCACCACCTGTTTCAGGCGCTCTTCGAAGTCGCCGCGATAGCGCGTACCGGCCAGCAGCGCGCCCATATCAAGCGCAAAGATGGTGCTTTCCGCCAAAACCTCCGGCACATCACCTTCCACGATGCGCTTGGCGAGACCTTCGGCAATCGCGGTCTTACCAACGCCAGGATCGCCCACGAACAGCGGGTTGTTTTTCTGCCGACGACACAGGACCTGGATGGTCCGCCTCACCTCAGAGTCTCGGCCAATCAGCGGATCGACCTTACCCTTCTTCGACTTCTCATTGAGGTTGACGCAGTAGCTCTCCAACGCGTCGGTTTTGCGCTTGCTCGGCTGACTGTTGCTGGTCTCCTCCGCCGCATCGTCCTCTTCGCGCGCCCGGTCACTGCCCATCCCCGGCCGTTTTGCTATGCCGTGGCTGATGTAGTTGACCGCATCGTAGCGCGTCATCTCCTGCTCCTGCAGGAAGTACGCGGCGTGGCTCTCGCGCTCAGCAAAGATCGCGACCAGCACGTTCGCGCCCGTCACTTCCTCACGGCCCGACGACTGGACGTGAATCACAGCGCGCTGAATGACCCGTTGGAAGCTCGCTGTCGGCTTAGAGTCTTCGTCCCCGTCAATGACCAGATTTTCCAACTCGGCGTCGATGTACTCCGACAAATCTCGTCGCAGCCGCTCCAAATCGACATTGCACGCCTTCATGACCGCAGCGGCGTCTTGGTCATCCACCAGAGCGAGCAGCAGGTGCTCCAGCGTGGCATACTCTTGGCGGCGCTCGTTCGCCGCGGCGAGCGCTTGATGCAGGGCTTTCTCAAGGCTGCGTGAGAACGACGGCATAGGCGCTCCTTACTTCTTCTCCATCACACACTGGAGAGGGTGTTGATGCTTGCGGGCAAAATCCATCACCTGCGTCACCTTCGTTTCGGCAACTTCGTAGGTGTAGATCCCGCATTCGCCGACCCCGTGATGATGCACATGCAGCATCACACGGGTCGCTTCCTCGCGCGACTTCTGGAAAAACCGCTCCAAAACATGAACCACAAACTCCATCGGAGTGTAGTCGTCGTTCAGAAGCAAGACCCGGTACATGTTCGGTTTTTTGGCCCGCGGCTTGGTGCGGGTGATGACCAGCGTGCCCGGATCCGACGTGTCGTCCTGACCGTTCTCGCCATTCGACATGCGCAGCCGCATCAGCGGACCTCGCATTGCACCGTTCAACAGCAAGGACGAAAAGGTGCGTCGCATGACCGTATCCTGATTGGTGATTTCCGGCAGCGCAAGCGTGGAAATGGTTCACCTGAGGCCATTAATGTGGCGCTCTAACAGCGATGCGGGAAGGCCACAAATGCACCCTTCCCCCGCAACTCTTAGATGACCTGTCAATCCCGCGCGACGGATGCGACGCGAAGAAGCGCGTCAATGTATGGCTGAAGCGGCGGCTGGGCATCCAAAAGCTCCAAGCACCGCAACATCCCAAACGCCGCCCGCGCCCTGTGAACATCGGCGCAACGCCCTGTTTTCGCGTTGTATCGCGCCACCGTCGCGACCAACAGCGCATCGTCCACGAAAGCCGGATAGCACAAGTCCACATGAAGCGGCCCAACGCCGGCGCCAGCAAAGTCGAACAAACCTGTCAGGCGCTGCTGACAGTTGTCGAACGCCATATTCCAACCGTGCGCGTCGAACTGCCCAAAGACTAAGCGGTCGATGCCAATTTCTGCGGCCGCATAATCTGCGACAATCCGCTTCACATCACCGTCAGTCGTCACGTTTTTGGCCTCGTGGAGGCGGGCCAACACGGAACGCTCCACAACCTGCGGTGCCGGCCAGCGCGGCAGCATCCGGCATCCCGCACCCAACGCCTCGTCGATCGGCACCGCGTGCATCTGCGCATAGGCCCCGGCCAGATCGTCAGCCAGTTGCGCCTGCGCCGCCGCCGGCAAGCGCCGGTAGCGCTCGCCGTCCATGGTCTCGCCCGGCACCATTCTGTGCTCGCTGAACAGGAATGGTGTGTGGTGCAACACCAAATCGGGCAGGCACAGCGACACTCGCCGCTTAGCCACCCGCAACGGCGGTGGCTCACTCAAAAGTCGCTTCTGAGCACGCGCATTCAGCGGCCTGCGAAACACCCACTCCTCGTTAACCACAAGCACATCGTTGTCCCACCCATGATCGATCCACCGCATGGGTGCGCCGTTAAAGTGTGGCCTCAATTTCACAACTGCCCTGTGAAACGCATGAACATCAGCCTCACTGCGGCTGCGAGCGGGTGCAAACACCGCTAAGTTTGCTCCAAATTAGCGCTGGGCGAACGCCACAAGGTCAACGAAAGCCTGGAGCCATACACGAAACAGAAACCAGCTTTGTTCAGCCGAGCATAACGCGATCCGTGCCCCTGTGGCATCGTTTCAACGCTATGAGAGTACCGGCATGTACCTGAACCCACGCTGAGTGGGGCCGGGGCCGGATGCAAAAGGACGTCATGCAGACCCACCGCTGTTTTACCCCTTGCACCCATCCTCTCGCCGTCATCGCCTTCGTATTGGTGTTGGCGATTGCAGGCCCTGCGCTCGCGAACCCGAAATATGCGGGATTCGTGATGGACGCCAACACCGGCAAAACGCTCTACGCCGACAACGCCGACGCCAAGCGTTTCCCAGCCTCACTCACCAAAATCATGACGCTCTATCTGGTGTTTGACGAACTGAAGGCCGGCAACCTGAGGCTCAACACCGGCATGACTGTATCGAAGTATGCCTCGGCGCGCCCGCCATCAAAGCTCGGCCTGCGGGTCGGCAGCCAGCTCAAGGTGCGCGACGCCATCAAAGCGCTCGTCACCAAGTCCGCCAACGACGCAGCCACCGTCGTTGCCGAGCACATCGCAGGCTCCGAAACCGCCTTCGCCAAGCGCATGACCGCTAAAGCGCGCGAACTCGGCATGTCCTCGACCACGTTCCGCAACCCCCACGGGCTGCCCAACCGCTACCAGGTCACGACCGCACGCGACATGGCCCGCCTCGGCCTCGCCATCCAGCGCGATCACCCCGAGTACTACGGCGTCTTCCAAACCCGCTCCTTCCGCTTCGGCAAGCAGACGTTCCGCAACCACAACCGCCTGCTCGGCCGCGTGAAGGGCGTCGACGGCATTAAAACCGGCTATATCCGCGCCTCAGGCTTCAACCTCACCACATCGGTCCGCCGCAACGGCCGCCACATCGTCGCCGTCGTGATGGGGGGCCGCACCGGCAAATCGCGCAACGCCCACATGACCGACCTCGTCGGCCGCTACCTGCCCAAGGCAAGCCGTGGCGAGCCGCTGCCGCTCATGGCGTGGACAGGCCGCGATATCCAGGCCACCCCCGTGCCCCGCCGCAAGCCGGGCGCCACGATCCTGCTGGCATCTGCCAACCAACCCACCGCCGAAGATCCCATCGCTCAGCGCGTCCTCGCCTTCACCACCCAGGCCCAGCAAACCATCGCAGCCCCAGAAGCTGCGGCTCTCCGCGCTGTAATCGCCCAGGCCTCTGGTGCCCCTGTGCAGCCCGCCGCAGCGACCATCAAGACGGCCGCCCTGGCGACCCCCACGGCGCAACCGCTCGGTTACGCACCCACAGCGCCTGCCGTCACCCAAACCGTCACACCTCAAGCGACCCAGCGTGACGACAAAATCGAGGCCGCCTTCCGCGTCGCCGCCCTCTCCCATCGTGGCGATCAAATGGCCCAGCTCATCGCGCTCGCGAAAAAGCGAGCCAGCAGCGAGGACCAAGCCGGCTGGCAAGTGCAGTTGGGCGCCATGCCCACCAAAGCCGGCGCAGAGCGCGTCATCCGCGACGCCATGGTCAAGCAACCAGACCTTGCCGCCAAAACCCCGGTGACCCAGAAAATCGAGACGCCGAACGGCCCCCTCTTCCGGGCGCGCCTCTCAGGCTTTGCGACCCAGCACGATGCCCGCGCCGCGTGCGAGCGCCTCACCAAACCGGAGCGCGTCTGCTGGGT
>CAKZYH010000455.1 GCA_937884725.1 uncultured Paracoccaceae bacterium | reverse complement strand
TCAGGAAGCGGGACAACGCCGTCGCGTGACCCAACATGACTGAGAAACGCTCTAGGCCGCGATCCCCAGCGCCTCTTTCTCCGCATCCGAGAACACCCGGCTGCGCGATAGAAAACGGCGCTCGGTCCCGTTATCGAGGCTGAACATCCCGCCCCGTCCCGGCACCACGTCCAAGATCAGCTGCGTGTGCTTCCACGCCTCAAACTGAGGCCCGGAAATAAACACTTCCGTCCCGTCGATTTCGCCAAGCTTCACGTCGGTGGTGCCCACCCGAAACTCGCCCTTCGGGTAGCACATGGGCGCTGACCCATCGCAGCACCCGCCGGACTGGTGAAACATCACCTCGCCATGGCGGCCGATAATCTCCGCCATAAGCGCCTTCGCCGCTGGCGTCGCGGTCACCCGCGCCAGCGCTTCGGTGCCGTCCACAGCGCCATCATCGGTGACGCAAGAGATTGGTGTGTGTTCGTTCATGGTGTCCTCCGAAAAGGCTTCATGCATTGGCCCGCGCCCGCCGCGCGTCCCGGAAGCTCTTGATGAAATATACGATGGCAAACGCCGAAGTCGCCATCATAGCCGCAACACGAATGAGCGCGAGCGTGTCACCGCGCGCGATGGCCCCGCGGAGCGGCATCACCAGCGCGACGAGCACCACCAACGTCAGCAGCACCGCGATGTGCGCAATGACTTTGTTTTCCGCCTTCACGCCCGGATAGCAGGCGAGCAGCGCAATGCCGAACGCTGCCGGGATCAGCGCCGTAAACGATGACGCGCCCAAATAGGCCCAGGCCGAACAGCCGATAAGCACCACCGCGTTGATGAGACTGGCAAGATGAGGGGTCATGATGTCCTCCCGATTGCGCCGCGCGCACGCGGCCTACCCTTGCCCCCAATATGTCGCCCGAATCGCAAAGAGCGAGGCTTTCGACCCGCGTTCCGGCTGCGCAGCATCAGCGCTTTGCACCTCACCGAAACGACAAAGAGCGAGGCCTCAGCCCCGCTCTCAGGTGGCCCCGCCGCTTGGGCCACATCGGTCGCGCCACCTTGCGCGGGCAAGGGCCGCAGCACGCGCCGCGATCCCCGCCAGCCGGTGTCTCCCGGCTTAGTAGAAGCCCAGCTTGTTGGGGCTGTAGCTGACCAGCATGTTTTTGGTCTGCTGGTAGTGGTTGAGCATCATCTTGTGGTTCTCACGCCCGATGCCCGACTGCTTGTAGCCACCGAACGCCGCGTGCGCCGGATACAGGTGATAACAGTTGGTCCACACACGGCCCGCCTTAATGGCACGGCCGAAGCGGTAGCAGGTGTTCATATCGCGGCTCCACACGCCGGCGCCGAGGCCGTAGAGCGTGTCGTTGGCGATATCGAGCGCTTCGGATTCGTCCTTGAAGGTCGTCACGGAGACAACCGGGCCAAAGATCTCTTCCTGGAAGACGCGCATCTTGTTGTGGCCGCGGAAAATGGTCGGCTCGACGTAGTAACCGCCAGCGAGATCGCCTTCCATCTTGCGCTCAGACCCGCCCACCAGGACCTCGGCGCCTTCCTGACGCGCGATGTCGAAGTAGGACATGATCTTCTCTTTTTGCTCAGAGCTCGCCTGGGCGCCAAGCATGGTGTCACCATCGCGGGGGTCGCCGCGGCTGATGGCGTTGGTGCGCGCAATGCAACGCTCCATAAAGCGATCGTAGATGCTCTCATGGATGATCGCGCGGCTCGGGCAGGTGCAAACCTCGCCCTGGTTGAGCGCAAACATCACCATGCCTTCGATGGCCTTATCGAAGAACGCATCGTCTTCGTTGGCAATGTCAGCAAAGAAGATGTTCGGGCTCTTGCCGCCGAGCTCCAGCGTCACCGGAATGATGTTTTCCGACGCGTACTGCATAATCATGCGGCCGGTCGTGGTCTCACCGGTAAAGGCGACCTTCGCGATCCGGTTGGACTGGGCGAGCGGCTTGCCGGCCTCAAGGCCAAAGCCGTTCACCACGTTCACAACGCCCGGCGGCAGAAGATCCGCGATCAGCTCCATGAACACCATGACGGTGGCTGGCGTCTGCTCAGCAGGCTTCAGCACCACGCAGTTGCCGGCAGCCAGCGCAGGCGCAAGCTTCCAAACCGCCATGAGAAGCGGGAAGTTCCACGGAATGATCTGACCGACCACACCCAGTGGCTCATGGAAGTGATACGCGATAGTGTCGTTGTCGATCTCGCTCATCGTGCCTTCTTGGCCGCGGATGGCAGCCGCGAAGTAGCGGAAGTGATCGACAGCGAGCGGTAGGTCGGCAAGGCGCGTCTCGCGCATGGGCTTGCCGTTGTCCCAGCACTCGCAGATCGCGAGCAGCTCCAGGTTATCTTCGATGACCTGGGCAATCTTCAGAAGGATGTTGGAGCGCTCTGTGGTCGAGGTCTTGCCCCAAGCATCGGCTGCCTTGTGGGCAGCGTCGATTGCAGCGTTGATGTCGTCGGCGTTGGAGCGCGCGATCTGGCCGATGGCCAGACCAGTCAGCGGGCTTGTGTTGTCAAAGTACTGGCCCGACAGCGGCGCGCGAAACTCACCGCCGATGAAGTTGTCATACCGTTGGCTAAACGGACACACATGGGTGCCGCCGTCGATACGAGTCATGATATTCATAGGAACTCCCCCCTAATGACTGCCCCGGCTTCTCGGATCCGGTGGCGTGAACCGCGCAACTGATGTCGAAAGCCGCCCACGCTTTATGCAGCGCGGCCTAAAACATGCATGATTTGCCGAAGTTGCGGGCGCGGTGTCAATGCAAACTGAATTGACAGGTGCACTTTTGCATCGCTGACACCGCGACGAAAGCGCCGACGAGCTCGCTACTCCGCAGCGAGGGCGGCGGCGCTCTGGGCCCGCTTCAGGTCCGGCGGCAGCGCTTCGTGGGCGAGCTCCGCGATCACCTCATCCAACGGCCGAGTGATGCTATCGCGCGATCCGAGACGGCGAACGTTCACCGTCCCCTCCGCAGCTTCACGCGCGCCCACCACAAGAATCACAGGGACTTTGGCCGCAGAATGCTCGCGAACTTTGTAGTTGATCTTCTCGTTGCGCAGATCCGCGTCAGCAAACAGGCCGGCCGCACGGCACCGCGCCGCCACCTTCTGCGCATACTCGTCCACGTCCGACACGATGGTCGCCACCACCACCTGCTGCGGCGATAACCACAGCGGCAAATGCCCGGCATAGTTCTCGATAAGGATGCCCAAAAAGCGTTCCAGCGAGCCAAACAGCGCCCGGTGTAGCATCACCGGCACGTGCTTTTCGCCATCGGCGCCGATGAAGAACGCGCCCAACCGGCCCGGCATGTTAAAGTCCACCTGAAGCGTGCCGCACTGCCATTCGCGGCCGATGGCATCGCGCAGCGTGTACTCCAGCTTCGGCCCGTAAAACGCCCCCTCGCCCGAGTTCAGCGTCCACTCATGACCAGTGCGCCCGAGCGCATCCTTCAGCGCGGCTTCCGACTTGTCCCACACCTCGTCGCTACCCACCCGGGTCTCCGGCCGGTCGGAGAATTTGATGCTGACGTCGTCGAACCCAAAGTCGGAATAGATCGACAAAATCAGATCGTTAACCTTCAGCGACTCGTCCGCGATGTGATCCTCGGTGATGAAGATGTGCGCATCGTCCTGCG
Source organism: uncultured Paracoccaceae bacterium (assembly GCA_937884725.1). Classification (GTDB taxonomy): domain Bacteria; phylum Pseudomonadota; class Alphaproteobacteria; order Rhizobiales; family Amorphaceae; genus Acuticoccus. Next base: position 13,547 of record CAKZYH010000455.1, on the reverse strand, counting down.
TGAACGCGCGCACCCGCATCAGCCCATGCAGCGCGCCCGACGGCTCGTACCGATGCACTTTGCCAAACTCAGCCACTTTGTGCGGCAAGTCGCGATAGGACTTCAGCCCGTTTTTGAAGACCTGGATGTGCCCAGGACAGTTCATCGGTTTGATAGCGTAGTTGCGCTCATCTTTAGGCTCAGCAAGATACATCGCCTCGCGGAACTTTTCCGCGTGACCCGATGCTTCCCAGAGCGTGAGATCCATCATTTCCGGCGTATTGATCTCATCGTAGCCTGCTTCTTCCTGCCGGCGGCGCATGTAATCGATAAGGGTGCTGAACAGGCGCCAGCCGTTCTTGTGCCAAAACACGGCGCCCGGCGCTTCCTCCTGGAAGTGGAACAGGCTCATTTCCCGACCGAGGCGGCGGTGATCGCGCTTTTCGGCCTCCTCCAGCATGTGCAGGTGCGCATCAAGCTCACCCTTATCGCGCCAGGCAGTGCCATAGATCCGGCTCAGCACTTCGCGATCAGAATCGCCCCGCCAGTACGCGCCGGCCACCTTCGTCAGCTTAAACGCATCGCCCACCTGGTTGGTCGACACCATGTGCGGCCCACGGCACAGGTCGAACCAATCGCCCTGCCGATAAATCTTGACCGTCTGGTCTTCAGGGATCGCGTCGACCAGCTCGACCTTGAACCCCTCACCCATCTGCCGGAACGTCTCGCGCGCGCGGTCGCGGGTCCACACTTCCTTGGTGAACGGCGCATTCGCGGCGATAATCTTGCGCATCTTGGCTTCGATGGCGCCCAGATCGTCCGTGGTAAACGGCGTGTCCCGATAAAAATCGTAGTAGAAGCCGTCCTTGATCACCGGCCCGATGGTCACCTGCGTTCCTGGAAAAAGCTCCTGCACGGCCTCAGCCATCACGTGCGCCGCATCGTGCCGGATTAACTCCAGCGCTTCAGGGTCAGCGCGGGTCACAAGGCGCACCGCAGCATCCTGCTCGATAGGATCTGACAGGTCCGTCAGCGTGCCATCGACCGTCATGGCGATGCACTTTTTGGCGAGGGACTTGGAGATGGAGGCGGCAATATCCGCCCCGGTCACGCCGGCCTCGTACTCACGGGTGGCGCCGTCGGGAAGTGTGATCGTAATCATCGGGTCCTCAATCGCTGCTCACGAGCGCAGGTGAAGTCCCGCCCTTACACGCTCTTCACAGCTGCAATGCAACCACCCCACGCGACCTGCGGCGGGAATGCACAGTGCCGCGACGGCTAAACGTCGAGCCGCGTGGCTGGGTCCATATGCCGGCCCGTCCAGCGCGCGTGCCGCCAAGGCGCCTTCCACGCGTCAGGTGGCACGTCCGGCACAGGGTCGTAGCCCGACGGGCCCCAAGGCCCGCAGCGGCAGAGGCGCGCGAACGTCATCCATCCGCCAACCCAAACGCCATACCGTAGCACCGCCTCTTCGCCATACTGCGAGCAGGTCGGCAGATAGCGGCACTGACGGCCGAGCACCAACGACAGCGTGTAGCGATAGAATCGGAAAAAGCCCGCCAAAGCGCGGGCCGGCCATCGGCTCACGCGGCCGCCGCCTGGGTGGCGCGCTCCACGGCTTCGCGCGTGGCGCTAAACGTCAGCATCACGCTGGCGTGGCGGCTCTTGTGCGCCCGCACCGGCTCCAGCACGCGCAGCTCGGCCCACCGCCCCTCCGGCACGGGGCCATCCCCTTTCAGCATCGCTTGGACGGTGGCCTCCACCTCGGCAAGCTCCGCCGCATCGGCGCCCACCACAAGATCGGCCATCAACGCGGAGGACGCCTGCCCTAAGGCGCACGCGCGCACATCATGGCCAAAGTCCACGACCTTGCCCGCCTCATCCACCATCACATCCACCGTTACCTGACTGCCGCACAGGCGTGAGCGGTGGGTCGCGGAGCCATCAGGCGCATCAAGCCTGCCAAGCCTTGGAATATCGGCTGCAAGAGCCAAAATTCTTTCGTTATAGAGATCACTCAGCATAGATGCCTCCGTCCAATCCCAACATAGCCACGCCAGGCACGGTGTGAAAGGCAACGACAGTGCAGTCTCCGTCCTCCGATAAGACCGAGCAAGAGCTCGGTACCACCCTGCGCCCCAAATTCGGCGCAGATGGCCTGATCACCGCCGTCGCCGTCGATGATGCGACGGGCGACATTTTGATGCTGGCCCACATGGACCAAACCGCGCTCGAAGAGACGCTGCGCACCGGCGAAGCGCACTACTACAGCCGCTCGCGCAAATCGCTGTGGCGCAAAGGCGAAACGTCGGGCCAGCTTCAACACATCCAACAGATCCTGATCGACTGCGATCAGGACGCGGTCGTCCTGCGGGTCTTAGTCGGCGGCGACGGTGGCGCCTGCCACACCGGCGCACGGTCCTGCTTCTTCCGCGCTGTCACGCCCACCGGCGGCTTAGCGCGCGTCGACTAAATCACTTCGCTGGAGGGATAGGGTCCAAAAAGCGGAACGCGAAGAGGCCCACCAGAAACCCACCAATGTGGGCCTCCCAGGCGATGGAAACGCCTGGCGACACGGCTGTCCCAACCCCGGTCGCCAGGTTGATGATGAAAAACAGCGCAATGAAGGTGAGCGCAGCGCGGTTGGCGAACGTCTCCCCCAGCGGACGCGCCGGCTGCTGAAACCGCTCATCCGACCCCATCCCGGGAAAACGCAGCGGACTGTGCCGGTCGAACACGAACCGCGCCGCCCCCGCCATAAGCGCCGCAATCGCCGCCGATGCGCCCACCACTGGCACCACGTCGCCAGCGTGCACGATGAGATGCGCTGCCGCGCCGCCCACAGCGCCCAGCGTGCAAAACGCTAAAAATCGCACCGTGCCGAACCGTCGCGCCACCGCACTGCCAAACACGCACATCCAGAGCCCGTTGGTGAACAAGTGCAGCCACGAGCCGTGTAAAAACGCGTAGCTGACAAAGGTCCACACGTCGCCGAACACACCGCCAGGGAAGGCAGAATACTCGCCGCTAAAGCGCGCCGGAATGAAGGCAAACCACGCCAGGAAAACGAGATCGTCCTGAAACGACAGGCTCATGCGCAAAAGGTGCACGCACGCCATAATGACAAGCAGCACCACTACGACCCGCGGCAGATTAAAGATCGGCTCGCTTTTTCGCGGCGCAGGCGTCGGCGGCGGCTCGGGCCGGTCAGAAATCTGGGGAATGTGCCGCAAGAACCGCCCCTCGTCGCCGCTAACACCCCGGCTTTGTGTACCGGAACAAGCTGTGGATGCGCTTTGCGCTCTACAACCCCAGAGGTTGAACCGCCGCGACCCTATCCGCCGTCGATCAGCCGCAGGTCCGTCGAAAACCGGCGCCAATTCGCTACGTAATTCGCGGCGCCCTGAAGCATCGCTGCCTTCTGCTCGTCGTCCAGCTCACGCACCACCTTCACAGGCGCGCCCACCGCAAGGGCGCCCGGCGGGATTTTTTTACCCTCCGGCACCAAAGCGTTGGCACCGATCAACGCTCCCGCACCAACGCTTGCATAGTTAAGCACCGTCGCGCCCATGCCCACCAGCGATCCGTCACCCAACGTGCAGCCGTGAAGGATCGCGGTATGGCCCACAGTCACGTTGCGCCCGATGGTCAGCGGTGCGCCCATGTCGGTATGGCAAACGGCATTGTCTTGGACGTTGGAGCCTTCGCCCACTTCAATCCACTCATTGTCGCCGCGAAGCACAGCGCCGAACCATACCGCGGCCCCAGGCTTCAGCCGCACCTTGCCCACAACAATCGCGTTCGGCGCGATCCAATACTCGCCCGCCGGCGGAAGGTCCGGGAAATGATCCCCGAGCGCATAAACCGGCACGTGTCAGTGCCCTTCCAGGTCGATTTCCAGGATCGCCATGGTGAAATTATACGACAGCTCACCTTCGTCTTCATCGCGGTACATCACCCCGATGAACTCGTCCCCGAGAAACACTTCGGCGCTATCATCTTTGCGCGGCCGTGGCCGGATTTCGAGCGCCTTATTGCTGAATTTCGTGCGCATGTAGGATTGCAATTGTGCAATCTCGCTCTTGTCCATCCGACGACCCTTTATTGCTATTGGCGCCCAAACACCGACTGGGCTTTGGCGGTGTTTCCCGCCGGTCTGACCACGCGTGGCACAACCCACGCGCCACCCGCAAGGGCATCACCCGGTCTGCCTCTGCTGCGAAAAAGGCGCGTCCCGTTTAACGCGCGGGCAGGGCTCGCTATTTCGCAGGCCCAAGATCCGCGATGATTTGATCCATCGTGCGTGAGGGCTCAGGGCACCCCGCCTCGCCCACAATTCGCGCCGGCACGCCCGCCACCGTTGCGTTGGGCGGAACCTCGGACAAAACCACCGATCCGGCCGCCACCCGCGAGCAGTGCCCGATCTCGAAATTGCCAAGGATTTTCGCGCCAGCACCGATCAAAACGCCATGGCCGATCTTGGGGTGCCTGTCGCCAAACGCTTTGCCGGTGCCACCAAGCGTCACGCCCTGCAAAATCGACACGTTGTCACCCACCGTCGACGTCGCGCCGATCACCACACCGGACGCATGGTCCATAAACATGCCCATTCCGAGCGGAACGGCCGGATGAATGTCCACCTGCAGCGCCGCCGACGCTAAGCTTTGCAGCATCAGCGCGAAGTCCCGCCGCCCCTTCGCCCAAAGCGAGTGCGCAATCCGCTGCGCCTGAATGGCGTGAAAGCCTTTGAAGTACATCAAAGGCTCTATCAGCCGCTCACATGCAGCATCGCGCTCTAACACAGCCACCAAGTCCCGACGGATCGCCGTGCTGATCTCCGGATGGCTGCCCAGCGCATCAGCAAAAGCATGGCGGATCGCCACTGCGTCCAGATGCTGGTTGGCAAGCCGCGCCGCAATCCGCTCCGCCACCGCGTGTTCAAGGCTCGGCTGGTCAATCACCGAGCCATGCATCATGCCGGCAAGCGCTGGCTCCCTGCGGACCACAGCGCCCGCTTCCTCGCGGACACGGTCCCAGACCGGATCGGCGGATAACACAACGGCTGGTGCGCTCATTGGCTAAAAGCTCCCCGCGTTCCAGACCGCTGACATAATCGTCGGCGAGTTACCTAGCAATGACTGCATCAGCGCCGGTCTAGCGAGGCGATGAACGCAAGCACCGCCTCCTTATGGCCCCGGTCGCCCACCGCCGACATGTGGTCGCGCCCTGGCAGCAGCACCGCCTCCGCATCCGGGATCAAATCGGCGAGTGGCTCAGGCGGCCCCGAAATGTCATCGTCCTCGCCCGCAACAACCAGCGTCGGAACGCTGATCCGCGCCACCTCCCCTTCGCTCAACGTCTGGCGCGACGCCTTGATGCAGGCCGCCAACGCCTTTCGGTCGCTGCCAGTTTGGTCGGCGAAGACGCGAAATCCCCGCGCCACCGGGTCGGTGACCTCAGCCAGTGATGTTGCTTCGAGCGCTGCTGCGATGGCCGCCCCACCGCCGACGCCACGGATAAGATTCTCCGCGAGGCCCGACAGCACCAGCCCCTCCACCCGCTCCGGCGCCGCAAGAGCCAGAAACGCAGAAATCCGCGCGCCCATGGAGTACCCCATCACCACAGCGCTCGGCAGCCCCAGGTGATCGAGCAGCGCCAAGGCGTCCGCTGCCATGATGTCGGTCGTGTAAGCTGCCGGGTCATACACAGCGTCCGACCGGCCATGCCCACGGTTGTCGATGGCGATCACGCGCCGGCCGACACCGGTCAGCGTTTTGATCCAGCCCGTCCCCACCCAATTAACGCCATGGTTAGATGCGAAGCCATGGATGAGGAGCACCGGTCGCCCGGCACCCTCGTCTAAAAATGCCAGAGAGAGGCCGTCGCGGGCGAAATGATGGACGGGCACGGGCTATCCTTGTGATTTGGTAATCTGTATGGCTTGCTTCGGTCGCCGGCCCGATAATTGCAATTGTTAGAAAAAGTTAATTCGAAAATTAACCAAACCGGGACTGCACGGGTGGCTTTGCTTGTGACCCCAAGGCGACTATGGCATTCACCAAACGTTAACTTCTTGGCCAGGTCTGCAACCGGAAGTTTGGACTGACGGAGCAAAAGACACGGCCGAACTACGCAGCGGATGACCCGTGTGCGGTGTAGCGTAAGATGAGGCGTCGCTTATGGCCAACGATCCCCAGCGTGATGCGCCAAAGTCGGAAACTGGCGACGCCGCGCTGTCGGCCGTCGAGAAAGCACTCCAATTCGACCTTGAGATAGAGCAGAGCAAATCCGACCTCGACGCACTGCCACTGGGCAACGTGCCGCTGGACGATGAGCTTGTGCCCCCACGCGAGCCCGTGGGGCAGGCCCTGTCCGACGCCCCGCTCGACGATCAGCCCGAGCCGCTCCTGCCCGACAACGACGCCCCTGCCCCGCCCGCCAAAAAGCCGCGCCGCCGGCGCCATCGCTCATCCGACAAGCAAACTGCCGCCAACGATGACCGCGCCCGCGTCGATGCAGCGCTCGCCCGCGGCAGCGCACGCGGCGGCGCCAGCAGCCTTCTCGCCTACGGTGCGTCCGCAGTCTGGGTCGCGCTCGGCATCTTGATGATGATCAACGGCGTCGCGACCGCTGGCGTCGTCTCCTTCCTCACCTCGACCGCAGCGTTCGCCACCGTCGCCGCAACCATCGCCCCCGTCATGGTGTTCCTCGCCGTCGCCGGTATGGCCCGGCGGTCCGAAGAATTACGCAGCGCATCGCTCGCCATGTCCGATATCGCGGTCCGCCTGACAGAGCCCGAAATCAACGCCACCGAAGGCGTCGTCAACATCGGCCAAGCCATCCGCCGCGAAGTGAACGGCATGAGCGAAGGCATCGAGCAAGCGCTGGAGCGTGCCAGCGAGCTCGAAGTCCTGGTCCACCGCGAAGTCGCAAGCCTTGAGCGCTCCTACGGCGACCACGAAGTCAAAATCCGCGCCCTCTTCGAAGAGCTGGTCGCCGAGCGCCAAACGCTGATGGCCAACTCTGACCGCATGCGCGATGAGCTTGAAGCCGCCAAAACCGGCCTCGCCGCCATGGTCGAAGAACTCAGCACCTCGGTGAACACGCAGCTCACCGAAGCCACCCAGGCCATGGGTGAGATGATGCAGGGCGAGACCGAACGCATCACCGAAGACCTGCGCGGCTCAGGCCAAACCCTTGCAGCCGTCCTCTCCTCCTCGGGCGATCAGTATGTGGCAACGCTCGTCAGCCGCACCGACGAGCTGGAAAGCCGCCTCCTGTCCACCGGCGCAACGCTTGCCGAAGACGTCGCGACGCTGTCCCAAAGCCAGGCCGATTCCATCTCGGGCTTCGTCGAAGCCCTCATCGCCGCCATCAACGATCAGTCCGCCGCCACTATCGATGCGGTCAAAACTGCGTCCGAGGCCCTCGTCGGCAGCCTCCACGCCGAAACCGGCCAAACTGTCGAGACCATCCGCTCCCAAGCCGAACTTCTCGTCGGCAGCCTCCAGGCCGAGGCCGGCTCTGCCACCGAGACCATCCGCTCCACGTCCGACATTCTGATCGACGCCATCTCCGGCCAGGCCCGCGAGATCACCGACGCGTTTACCCGCGTCGGCGATGCTGTCGTGGAGACGCTGCAAGACCGCACCGTCGCCATGACCGACAGCTTCGAAGCCACCGGCGCCACGATGACCGAGTCGGTGCTGGAGCGGGCCGAAGAGATCACCAAAGCGCTGGTGAGCGCGGGCGAACAAGTCTCGCTCGCCATCGGCGACTCCAACTCGCAGATTAACGAAACGGTCGACGGCAAGCTCTCGGACCTGCGCAACGCCCTCGACGAGGCAAGCCGCACCTTCGACGGTACCATCACCGAGCGCATGGGCGCCCTCGACACCGCCATTTCCATCTCCGCCGAACGGCTCTCCAACACCGTCGAAGACCGCATGAACGTCCTCGACACCACGGTGTCGTTCGCGTCCGAGCAGCTGACCGGCAGCATCGATGGCCGCTTGGAGTCCATCGAAAACATCGTCTCCGGCGCCACGGAGACCTTCGCGAGCCTCGTCGAAACATCGATGGAAGGCATCGACGGCACCCTCGCCCGCACTGCCCGCACCCTCATCGAAACGGTGGAAGGCCGCCTTGGCGAGGTGGACGGCGTCATGACCCGCACCGCCGGCGAGCTCACCGAAAACCTCACCAACAAGGTGGAAGGCATCACCGAAGAGATGCTGCGGGCCAACGCTTTGCTCACCGGCACCGTTGAGACGCAGATGGCCTCCATCGACGCGACCCTCGCCCGCGTCAACGAAGAGATGGTCGCCACCGTCGACGAGCGCCTTGCCACCATCGAAAGCACCGTCGTCACCGCCGCCGAAACCCTCGATACCTCCGTCGGCGAGCGCCTCACCATAGTGATCGACAACCTCACCGCCAGCGGCGACCGCATGACGGAGGTGGTCAACACCTCATTGACCCACCTCGACGGCACTTTGTCCGATGCCGCCCAGCGCATCGGCGGCCTCATCGAAGGGCGCCTTGCCGAAATCGACGAACGCGTCGACGCCGTCTCCACCCATGCCGCTTCCACCATGGTCGGCAGGCTCGGCGAGATGGAGCGCGAGATCGGCATCGCGGCAGACCGCACGGCCGAGCTCATCACGCTGCGCAGCGGCCAAGTGGACGAGCGTCTCAGCGAAACCGCAGCGCACGTCGTCGGCACGATGGAAGGCAAGATGGGCGAGCTTGATGCCACGATCGCACAGGCCGGCTCCCTCGCCTCCAACGCCATCAACGGCGCCACTGAGGAGCTGTCGAACACCCTCCTCCACCAAGTCGATCAGGTCTCCTCGACCCTCAGTGTGCTCGGCGACCGACTGACCGATGCCGTCACCGGCTCCTCCACCAACATGAGCGATACGCTGATCCAGCGCGCCGACGAGATGGAGCAAACCCTCAACGCTCTGGGCGACCGCCTCACCAGCGTCATCGGCGACGCATCTGGCGAATTCCGCGAAACCATCGGCCGCCAGACCGACGACCTGGAAACGCGCCTGCGCACCGTCTCAGACGCCGTAACCGGTTCGGTGCAAGCCACCACCGGCTCTATGCTCGACGCCTTTGTGGGCCGCGTGACCGAAGTCGAAACGCGTCTCGGCGACCTCGGCGACCGCATGACAAGCTCCATCAGCGGTGCGTCCACCGAGCTGCACGAGGCGGTGTTTACGCAGATCGACCAGATCGAATCGACCATCACCGTTCTGGGCGACCGCCTCACCGAAAGCGTCTCCTCCGCGGCCACTCAGCTGTCCGAAACCCTCCTCAACCACGCCGACCATTCCGAAGCGACCATGCGCGAGCGGCAGGCTCAGCTGGAACAAACCTTCATCACCCACGCTGACAGCTTCCAAAGCTCGCTCACAACCTTCGGCGAAGCGCTTGCCAACACCATGGAACGCTCCACCGACGAGGCGAGCCGTCAATTCAACGTGCACACCGACGCCATCGTCGAGCGCATCGGCGGCGAAGTGGAACGCGTCACCGACATGCTGGCCGGCTCCGGCACCTCGCTCCTTGAGGACCTTACGCTGCGCTCCGACGCGCTCACCCAGCAAATGGAGGCCATCAACCAACAGATCGCCTCGTCCATCACGGTCTCGGGTGGCGACCTGCTCTCGCGTATCGAAGGCACCGCCGAACGCATCGAAGGCGCCATCGGTGTGGAAGGGGCCGCGTTGGAGAACTCCCTGCGTGTCCACGCCGAGCAGGTGAAGGACACCCTCGCCGACGCCACCAACGACGTCTCCAAGGCCATGCGCGTCCACGCCGAGGAAGTGGCCGAAACCCTCGCCAAAGCCGGCGCGGAGATCGCCATCGCCGTCACCGAACGCGGCACCGCCACGGCGCAGGAGATCAACCACTCCGCCGACCAGATCTCGCAGATTATCGCCGACCGCAGCGATGCCATCCGCGTCTCGTTCGACACCGAAGCGAACGACTTTGCAAACCGCATGGACCTTCTGCGCGACACGCTGTCGGGCGACCTCACGCGCCTCAACACACTCCTCAACGAGAAGGGCGAGCCGCTCGCCAAGCAGGTCAGCGAACAGGTCGATCGCTTCGATGAGATCGTCAACGAGCGCTCCGCCGCCGTCGTCACAACGCTCACCACCCACGCAACCGAAGTGGCTCAGGTGCTGACCGAGCGGATGGACGCGATGGAGAACGCACTCGACGGCCGCGTCGAAAAGGTCTCCAACGCGCTCATCGACCGCGCCCGCACCATTTCCGACATCCTGAACGAAGCGCAGGCGGCCATCAGCGCACGCTTTGAGGATCGGCTGGAAGACATCACCCGTCTTGCCGAAAACGCCACCACCAACGTCGCCGAGGAAATCCGCGGCGAAGGCGCCCGCGCCCAAGACGCGCTGGCGGCCGTCGTCGAAGAGACCCGCCGCGACATCCTCGAGCCGATGCAAACCATCTCCGCCCAGCTGTCAGAGGAAACGCAGCTGGTGAACCGGATGCTCAACGAGACGATGACGTCCATGTCCGGCGAAGTCGCCAACGGTGGCGCTCAGCTGCGCGATGCCATGGTCACCGCTCTCGACCAGCTTCTCACCATGATCGAAGAGCGCACCGAGACCACACGGGCGCAAATCGAAGACACCATCAGCCGCACCCACGTGACGCTGACCGAGGAAGGCTCGCGCACCGCGCAAGCGATGGAGGCCGTCGCCCAAGACACTGCGCAGTCGCTCGCCAACCTGCGCGCCGTCATCGACGATCATGGCGACCAATTCCTGGAGCGCTTGGCTGAGCGTGGCGGCAACGCCATCCAAGAGCTGCGCAACACGCACACCCTCTTGGTGGAGGAACTGGGCGGCACCCTCGACCGTGTGCAGGCGACCAACTCTGCGCTCCACGACATGCTGGGCGGCGTCGGCAACACCCTTGCCGACATGGAAGCCAACCTTGCCGGCCGCGGCGATGCGCTGAAGGAAATGCTGGGCTCAGCGCTTGCCGACACCAACCGTTCCGCCGACGAAATGTCGACCTTGGCCGTGTCGCTGCGTGGCGCCGCTGATGCCGCGCTGCAGGACCTTGCCGCCGTCGCCGAGCGCATCGAGCGTGATGGACGCTTCCTGGCCGACGCCGCCGAGAGGTTCGACCGCGACAGCGCAACGTTCGACGCTCGCATGGACGATCGCCGTAACGCTCTGGAAGAGCTGACCGACAGCTTGATGACCAAGTCCGAGCATGTGGACGCGCTCATGCGCTCGTTCTCCGAGCGGGTCGAGGAGCAGCTCAGCAACACCGAGGAGCGAGTCCATGATGCCCGCGTCCTCCTGGAGCGCACGCTGGAAGAGGCCTCCCGTGCGGTCGCCCCACAGCTGGAATCGCTGCACGAAAGCGCCGCCGAAGAAGCCGGCCGGATCCGCGAAAACCTGCGCATCTCCCACGAAAGCATCACGGCGGAGATGGTGGAGGCGCTGAACAGCGTCGCCTCACGCTTCAACGATGCGACGTCCGACATGCGCGAAAGCGCCCGGCGGGTGATGGAAGATTTTGCCGAAACCCGGGCGACGCTGGACAACGCGGTCGTGTCCTTGCCTGAAGAGACGATGCAAAACGCTGACGCCCTGCGCCGCGCTGTCACCGAACAGCTCGACGCTGTGCGCGAACTCGGCGCCATCGCCGCCCGCCACACCGGAAACCTCCAAACAAGCGCCCCGTCGAGCGACGAATCCCGCGGTTTCGGCAGCCGCGAGCGCGCCGAGCCCCGCGGGCAAGAGCGCGCATCCTCCGCCAACGGTCGATCCGAGGGTGGCGCCACCAACGGTAGCGGCGGCGGCGGTGGTTGGCTGAACGCCGGCCGACGCGACAGCGCACGCGCCCCCAAGCGCACCACGGAACCGGAAGGCGTCGATAGCCTCTTCGGCCCCGCAAGCCGCGCCATCGAAGACGGGATCTATCGCGACACGTGGATGCGCTTTAACCGCGGCGACCGCTCCGTGTTCAGCCGCGAGCTCTACACCATCGATGGCCAGCAAACGTTCGAGGACGTGCGCCGCCGCTATAACCGCGACCGCACCTTCCGCACCGAGGTCGACAAGTTCGTCGATCAGTTCGACGAGGACATCACCACGGCCTCGCGCTCCGACAGCACCGGCCGCCGCGTCCGTGACGCCCTCTTCTCAGACGCCGGCAAGCTCTACACGTTGCTTGCCCACGCGTCCGGCCGTCTCGCGTAAACGGCCCATCCCGGATCGAGCGCCCCGCAATCACGCTGCTGGCGGGTAGCCGGGGCGCTCCATCTCAAACATCGTCGTGACGTCGGCATAATCGCGATAGCCGCACCGCGCGATCGGCCTGGCACTCAGAAGATCCACCATGCCGTCCTTGATGATCCCATCGTCAATATGGATGTGGACCACCTCGCCCAGGATCATGCTGTACCGCGCAGGCGTGCCCGCCGCATCGGCCAACGGCACCGTCTGCAGATAAACGCACTCCATTGCGACCGGCGCCGCCGCCACCCGCGGCGCCTTCACCACGATCGATGGCGCCATCTCTAAACCCGCCAGCTCAAACTCCGACACGCCATCGGGCGCTGGCGCGGCCGACATGTTCATCGCGTCTCGCAACGCGAACGTGGACATGTTGCACACGAACTCACCGCCCACCTCAGCATTGTTCTGGCTGTCCTTGCGTGTGAGCGACGCAAACATGACAATGTGCGGGTTGTCCGACACCGCGTTGAAGAAGCTGTACGGCGCAAGGTTCGGCACGCCGTCCGCGTTGAGCGAGGAGATCCACTCAATCGGCCGCGGCGCCACAAGCGCCTTGAACGGATCGTGCGGCAACCCATGGTTCTTCAGGCGCGGATCGTAGTCCATGGGCTAACCCTTCTTCTCGCGCATGAGCATGCGCAGGCAATTCCTACGCTGCGAAATGGGTCACCAGCGAGGGCACATCAGGGCGGACACGATCGGTCAGCTCCCGCGTTCCCGTACCGATGTACACGAACCCGGCAAAGCGTTCTCCGTCTTTAAGCCCCAGCGCGCGCCCGGCATCGGCGTCGTAGGTCGGCCACTCTGACAGCCACTGCGCCACAAAGCCGTGGGCGTTCGCCGCATGGATGAGGTTCATGCACACCGCCCCCACGGCAAGCTCCTGCTCCCACTCTGGGATCTTGGCGTGCGGCGCGGCCGTGCTCACCACGCCCACCACCAGCGGCGCCCGGGTAAAGCGGTTTCGGTCAGCCTCAGCCAACCGCTCCGACTGGTCCGGCCGCAGCGCAGCAATCGCCGCACCGGCCGCCACACGCGCTTCCCCTTCAAACAGGATAAACCGCCATGGCGCGAGCTTGCCGTGATCGGGAACTCGCGAGGCAATGGTCAGCATCGAATCGATGGTGGCATCGTCCGGCCCAGGGGCCGCCATTTCACTCGCGGGGTGCGATCTGCGTGTGGCCAAATAGTCACGTAGTTCCATAATCGGCGCGTCCTCGATAAAATGGTGGATGATCCGTTGCGGCTAAGCATTGGCGTTGAATTACAACC
>CAKZYH010000454.1 GCA_937884725.1 uncultured Paracoccaceae bacterium | reverse complement strand
GCGTTTCGTCAGATGCGTCACCGTCAGCGGTCCACCCGCCTTAGGCCCCGTCCCGGAAAGCCCCTCACCCCCGAACGGCTGCGAGCCGACAATCGCGCCAATCTGGTTCCGGTTGACGTAGCAATTGCCCACCTTCACCGCGCCGACCACGTCCTCCACCCGGTCATCGATCCGCGTGTGAAGCCCAAAGGTCAGCCCATAGCCAGCGCCGTTGATCGCCTCGATCACATCGCCAATCTGATCGGCTTCAAAAGTCGCGACGTGGAGCACCGGCCCGAAAATCTCCTCTTCGAGATCCTCAATCCCGCCCACCTTGATGACGCTCGGCGGCACAAAGAGCCCGTCCGCCCGACCCTCCGACGCAATCACCTTGGCGCGATGCTTTTCAATGTGCCCGGCGATCTTCGCCTTTGCGGCGGTGTCGATCACCGGCCCCACATCGGTCGCCAAATCCCAAGGGGCCCCGGTGACCAGCGCCGCCATAGCGCCCTTCAGCATCGTCATCGTCCGCTCGGCGACATCCTTCTGCACGTAAAGCACGCGAAGCGCCGAGCACCGCTGCCCGGCCGACTGGAAGGCCGACACAACAATGTCCCGCACCGCCTGCTCCGGCAGCGCAGTGGAATCGACGATCATCGCGTTGAGCCCACCCGTCTCCGCCACAAGGATCGCATCCGGCGCAGTCTTGGCGAGCTGCCGGTCAATCACCTTCGCCGTCGCCGTCGAACCGGTAAACCCAACGCCGGCCAGCCCCGGCTGGCTCGTCAGCGCCGCACCCACAGCACCGCCCCCAGGGCAAAGCTGCAGCGCCGCCAGCGGCACGCCCGCTTTGTGAAACAGCTTCACAGCCGCCGCAGCAATCAGCGGTGTCTGCACAGCGGGCTTGGCAACAACGGCATTGCCCGCCGCCAGCGACGCCGCGATCTGCCCGGTGAAAATCGCCAGCGGGAAGTTCCACGGCGAAATCGCCACCCACACGCCCGCTGGCTCCCCATCAAGAGTCTCGGCCGCGTTCGCGTAATAGCGCAGGAAATCCACCGCCTCGCGCAGTTCCGCCACCACGTCGATGCCGATCTTGCCCGCCTCACGCGCCGCGAGCGCGAACAGCTCGCCCGCGTTCGCCTCATAAAGGTCCGCCACCTGCCGCAGCACTGCCGCCCGCCCCGGCCCGTCGGCCCAGCCGACGCCGGCCGCCGCCGCCTCAATCACGCCCGCCGCAGCGCCCGGCGCAAGATCGGTCACATGTCCCACAAGATCGGAAGCATCTGCCGGATTGATCACCTCCGACGTCTCACCCCGCGCACCCTCCACAGCGACAATCGGCTCGGCAAAAAACTTCGTCCCCCGGAACGGCGCGCGCGCCGCCTCAAACCGCGCGGTATCGACGGTATCGAAGAGGTCCCAGCCCTCAGCATTGGGCCGGCTTGCCCCATAAAGTGCCGGCGGCTGGCGCAGCTTGTCGTTGGGCACGCCCACCTCAAGCACCGCGCTAATCGGATCGCTCGCTACCGCTTCCGGCTCCACACGATGGTCGACAAGCTGGTTCGCAAACGAAGAGTTCGCCCCGTTCTCCAACAGCCGCCGCACCAGATAAGCCAGCAAATCCTCGTGTGCCCCAACCGGCGCGTAAATCCGGCAAGGCACATTGTGATCGGCCCGCGCCACCTCATACAGCGCCTCGCCCATCCCATGGAGCCGCTGAAACTCGTACGCCTCCCCGTCCGCCATCGCGATCACGGCCGACACGGTGTGCGCATTGTGCGTCGCAAACTGAGGATAAAGCCGCTCCGCACGGTCGAGCAGCATCCGCGCGCAGCCCAGGTAGCAAACGTCCGTCGCAGCTTTGCGCGTAAACACCGGGAACCCCGGCACGCCCATCACCTGCGCGCGCTTAATCTCGGTGTCCCAGTAAGCGCCCTTCACCAGGCGCACCATGATCCGCCGCCCGGTATCGGCCGCCAACGCGTCGAGCCACTCAATCACCGCCGGCGAGCGCCGCCCGTAGGCCTGGACCACAACGCCAAACCCATCCCAACCATCAAGCGCCGGATCGCGCGCCACCGCCTCAATAATGTCGAGCGACAGATCGAGCCGATCCTGCTCCTCAGCGTCGATGTTGAGCCCCATGTTGGCCGCCGCAGCCCGCTTCGCGAGCCCCAACACGCTGTCGATCAGCGCCGGCACACACGCCTCCCGGTGCGCATACTCATAGCGCGGATGAAGCGCCGACAACTTGATAGAAATGCCAGGGTTCTTGACCACATCGCCATGCACCGCCCGCTTGGCAATGGCATCGATGGCGTCCTGATACGCCACCCGGTAGCGCTCAGCATCGGCAAAGGTCCGCGCCGCTTCGCCCAGCATATCGTAGGAGTAGGCGTAGCCCTTCTCCTCCTGCCGCGTCGCCCGCTTCAGGCCGCTCCCGATGGTCTCGCCGAGCACAAACTGCTTGCCGAGCCGGCGCATCGCCTCCGCCACCGCCGCCCGGATCACCGGCTCACCCAGCCGCTTGATCGCCCCCCGCAGCGGCGCCGCGAGCCCCGGCCGCTCGTCATCCAGCACTCGCCCGGTCAGAAGCAGCGCCCACGTCGATGCGTTTACCAGCGAGGACGAGGACTGCCCCAAATGCTTGCCCCAGTCCGACGGTGCGATCTTATCCTCGATCAGCGCATCGATGGTGTCAGCATCAGGCACCCGCAGCAGCGCCTCCGCCAAACACATCAGCGCAATGCCCTCGTCCGTCGACAACCCATACTCGGCGAGGAACGTCTCCATCAGCCCGGGCGAGGACGCCGCCCGGACCCGGCGCACCATCTCGGCGCCATTGCGGGCAATGCTCGCCCGCGTAAACTCATCAAGCCGCGCCGTCTCGATCATGCGCGACACCAGCGCCGCCTCGTCGGCCAGTGTCCCGCCCCTCACCGCCTCGCGCGCCTGCGCCAGCGTGGTCGCCAATGCTGCATCGCTCATGGGGGCCTCCTAAAATCTACGGTACGCAAAGCGCGCTGCATCGCTGACAGCATGCATCGCGCCAAACCTTAAAAACAGAATGCCAGAACTCGTTCATCGTGCCACGCGCAGCGTGCACACTTTCGTCGCAACGAAACTAACCTAAAACAAAATCAGCGACTTGCAGCGAACGACGTACAGTCGCGGCTTAGAAGAGCTTCACCCCAAGCAGCCCCGGCCGGCTCGCCCGCGGCAGATACTCTTCAATCAGCGCTTCCATCTTCGCGTTGCGATCCCGCCCCGTGCGCCCACCGATCACCACAGCAATAATGTGCCGCCCGTCCCGCTTCACGCTGGTCACAAGGTTATAGCCCGAGGCCCGGATATAGCCTGTCTTAATCCCCTCAACGCCCTGCACCTTACCCAGCAGCTTGTTGGTGTTGGTCCACTTGCGGCCCCGGTACGTGAACGAGCGCACCTGGAAATATTTCGACCAGCGCGGAAAGCCTTCCATCAGCTTCTCGCCCAAAATCGCCATGTCCCGCGCCGTCGTATACTGGTTCGGATCAGGCAGGCCCGACGCATTCACAAACTGCGTCTGCGTCATTCCGAGCGAGCGCGCCTTGCGCGTCATGCGCGCGGCAAACGCCTCTTCGCTGCCCGCCAAGTTCTCCGCAATCACCACCGCCACGTCGTTGGCCGAGCGCACCGCCATCGCCCGCGCTGCCTCGTCAACGCTGATCGTGGTCCCCTCGCGCACACCCCGCTTCGCCGGCGGCCGCGACGCAGCGTTCGCGCTCACCGACAGCTGCGTTGTCGGCCGCAGCCGGCCCGCATCCAGCTGCTCAAACACCATGTAAAGCGTCATCATCTTGGTGAGCGACGCAGGATAGCGCAGGCTCCGCGCGCTGTTCTGGTGCAAAACCTTGCCGTTGCGCGCATCCACCACCATCGCGGCATAGGCCCGGCTCGCAACCTCAGCCTCAACCGGCGCAAGCGGTGCCGCAGGCAACGCCGCGGTGCTGACCACAGCATCCGGGGTGTCCGAACCCGTCGACCCGGTCGATCCGCCCATGCAACCCGCAAGCAGTGCGGCGACAAGAAGCACGATGAAACGCGACATGATTCGGCCTCGGTGATACGGCCGAAACCTGCCACGCCCCCGCCACAACGTCGTCCCAAAGAGCCGCAAAATGCGCCGCCCGCCGCCACATCGCCCCGTCGGCGTTGCCAAACTGCCGCGAAATCCGACCCCCACCAGCCAACCGAGCCCACCTGCGGCAAGGTAAACGCTTTTCCGCCGCGTTCCTCGCGCCACTTCGCGCCCATGGCACTGTTTGACACCCCCACCATGGCTTTCGAGCCGACCCGCTCCGCAGGCCTCGCCCGCCTCAACCAGTTCGCGCCCAAAGCCGGCCGCGCCTACGCGTCGGAGCGCAACTACGACCGCGGCCCCGGCCGGCACAAGGGCGTCTCGCTGCTCAGCCCCTACACCCGCCACCGCCTCGTCACCGAACGCGAAATCCTGCGCGCCACGCTGGAACGGCACAGCCAATCAGCCGCCGAAAAGTTCATCAGCGAAGTGCTTTGGCGGACGTACTTCAAGGGCAATCTGGAGCGCCACCCGTCCGTCTGGGCGGCCTACAAGCGCGATGTCGCCCGCGAACGCGCCGCCATGGCCAAGGACGGCGCGCTCCGCCACAACGTCACCGCCGCAGAAGCCGGCGAAACCGGCATCGACGCCTTCGACAGCTGGGCCAACGAGCTCGTCGAAACTGGCTACATGCACAACCACGCCCGGATGTGGTTCGCGTCCATCTGGATGTTCACGCTGCGCCTGCCCTGGTCGCTCGGCGCCGACTTCTTCCTGCGCCACCTCATCGACGGTGACGCCGCCTCCAACACCCTATCCTGGCGCTGGGTCGGTGGACTCCACACCAAGGGCAAGAACTACATCGCCCGCACCGACAACATCGCGCGCTACACCGATGGCCGCTTCAAACACACCGACGTCGCGCCTCACGCCGACCCACTCGACGAGTTCGAGGACCACCCTTCCCGATCCGTCCCCCAAGGCGATGCCCTCCCCCACGGCGAAGCGCTCTGGGTCATCACCGAGGACGAGTGCTCCTCCGATCCGCTCCCGGTCACCGCGAGCGCAGTCCTTGCCACCACCAGCGCGGAACTGCGCGCCCCCCACGGCGGCGTATCGGAGGACGTCCAGCACTTCACCGCCGACGCCGTGCGCGACGCGCTGAAGCGCATCACCGAGGACAACGCCATACCCGCCGCCGACAACGGCCACATCGCCCCCCTCACGGCCGAGCGCATCATGGATGCCGCCGATGCCGCCGGCACCAAGGCGATTGCCATGCGCTACGTCCCCATCGGCCCCGCCGCCGACGCACTCGCAGCCGCCCGTCCCACGCTGGAGGCGGAGGGCTACACGATCCACCAGATCCTGCGCAAAGAGGACGCCAAGGCCTGGCACCACGCCGACCGCGGCTTCTTCAAGGTCAAGAAGGCGATCCCAAAGCTGATCGCCGCTTGAGGCTCGCGCGCCTCCGTGGCATGGCGAGCCTCATGGTATTGCGTCATCTCACCCTTGTTCTCGCCGCGTTCATGCTCGCCGGCTGCTTCTCGTTCGGCCTGCAGGACGCCAAGCTGGAGCCAAT
>CAKZYH010000453.1 GCA_937884725.1 uncultured Paracoccaceae bacterium | reverse complement strand
TCACCGGCTCTATTTCGCGCAGCCATACCATGGTGATCTTCATCAACCAGATCCGAATGAAGATCGGCGTGATGTTCGGCTCGCCCGAAACGACCACGGGCGGTAACGCGCTGAAGTTCTATTCCTCCGTGCGGCTCGACATTCGCCGGATCGGCGCGATCAAGGATCGTGACGAGGTGGTGGGCAACCAGACCCGCGTGAAGGTGGTGAAGAATAAACTCGCGCCGCCGTTCCGCGAGGTGGAGTTCGACATCATGTATGGCGAGGGCGTGTCCAAGATGGGCGAGCTCCTCGATCTTGGCGTGAAGGCCGGCGTGGTGGAGAAATCCGGCGCCTGGTTCTCCTACGACAGCCAAAGGCTCGGTCAGGGGCGAGAGAATTCAAAGCAGTTCCTGCGCGATAACCCCGACATAGCCGGCGAAATCGAGAATGCGATCCGGCAAAATGCCGGGCTGATCGCTGACCGCATCACTGGCGCGCCTGTGTCAGATGGCGATTCGGAGACGCCCGACGAAGATGGCGTGCTGCCCGACGCACCCGCCGCGGAGTAACTCGCGAGGGCTCAAAAAAGATGCGCGGCGCTGAGTGATGTCAGCGTTGCGTTCGAGGTGAAGGGGTCGCCGTGCGGTGGCCCCTTTTCTTGTGGGCTTGCGGATGTTGGGGGCCGCAGACGCCAAACGCTGGCCATAGCGCCCGACGTCGCCGCTGCCCTGGCTGGGCGGTCGATAGTCGGGCTGCCGCGGCGGTTTCGGGGCAGATTTGCTGCGTCAGGACGGGGGCTAACCGGTGGAGCGGGCGATGGGGATCGAACCCACGACATCAAGCTTGGGAAGCTTGCGTTCTACCACTGAACTACACCCGCGCACCGCAACCCTAGCAGCGGCAATGCGGCCCTGCCAGGGCTTTGAATGCGACAATGGCTTGACGCACCCTGTTCCAGGGGCAAGTGAGCCACGCCGGTTTGGCTCCACGCCATAACGCATAAGGGCAGGACGGGACGGCCCGTACGCGTGGCCGTCAACGGCAAGACGACCGGCGCGCGCCAACCCACGGGGCGGCGGCGCGGGGAAGACTGAGAAGGAACGGCGCCATGCGGCAAAAGCTTCGGGATCTGACAACGTCGCGGCGGTGGGAGATTTTCATCACGACGCTCATCGTCATCAACGCTGTCATCTTGGGCATGATGACGTCGGCCTCGATCATGGCGGTCGCAGGACCGTTCCTGAACGCTCTCGATGTGGCGATTTTGGCGGTGTTCGTGGTCGAGATTGCGATGCGGATCTTTGCCTTTGGCGGGCGGTTCTTTCGCGATCCTTGGGGCCTGTTCGACCTGTTTGTGGTCGTGATCGCGCTGGCGCCTGGGAGCCGCGAGTTCACCGTTCTGCGCGCACTGCGGATCTTGCGGGTGCTGCGCCTCATCTCCGTCATCCCGACGCTGCGCCGCGTGGTGGGCGGCCTGATTGCGGCGCTTCCCGGCATGGGTTCTGTGGTATTTTTGATGATCATTATCTTCTACGTCTTTTCCGTCATGGCGACCTCGCTCTACGGCGAGACCTTTCCCGACTGGTTCGGCACGGTGGGCGGGTCGGCCTATTCGCTGTTCCAGGTGATGACGTTGGAATCGTGGTCCATGGGCATCGTGCGCCCGGTCATGGACGTGCACCCCTATGCGTGGGCGTTCTTTGTGCCGTTCATCATG
>CAKZYH010000452.1 GCA_937884725.1 uncultured Paracoccaceae bacterium | reverse complement strand
GTACACGGTCATCGGATCAGGAAGCGGTCCAGATTCAAAGCGACGAGCAATTTGGCTTTCGAATGGCCGTGCACGGTCATTCGAAAATTGCTCTAGCGAGCCGGCTCCTTCAATGCGAGGTCCGCCCACAGAGGCAGATGGTCGGACGCGCGCTTTGCAAGCGCGGAGGCGTGAACCCCGTGTGCGATCGGCTCAAACTCCGGTGTCATGATGATACGGTCAAGCGCGAGCACAGGAAGAGACGTATGGAAGGTCGGCATGGGGGGGACGACAGTGTGAGACCGCCCGATCCGAGCGAGGCCCGCTGCCTTGCCACGCCATTCATTGGTGTCGCCCATGATGATGGTGGGGCGTTTCAGCTCTTGATCTGCATAGTCTAAAATCGCGCCGATTTGCTGATCACGATGCCGCCCCAGCAGCCCAAGGTGGAGGCCGATTGCAGCAAAGGCGACGCCATCGAAGCGAAGGAGCGCGGCCACCGCGCCACGCGGCTCGAATGCTGGAAGAGCGATCGGCACCATGGCCTCGATCTCAACGGCTTTGCGGGCGATGATCGCATTGCCATGCCAGCCCAGGCTTGGTGCTCCGTCAGAAACCGGTCGATAGTGCCAGCCCGCTTCATCGAGCGCTTCGGCCGTAAGCGTCGATGTGCGCGTACCAAACCGGCGGTCTACCTCCTGCAGAGCAATGACATCGGCTTCGATCTCACCCAGAACATCCAGGATCCGCGCAGGTTTACGCATCCAGTCGAGCCCAACGCTCTTTCGGATGTTGTAGGTGGCAGCTCGAATGATGGCGCGGCTCCGGGGCAATCGCGAGGTGGGATGGACGGTCGGTCGCAGTCCGGCCTTCCGCTCACCAGCCTAGCGCGGAACGCTCCCGCTGTCCTACCGCGGCCAGAGGTAGCGTGACAAATCCAGCGGTCAGACTGATCTAACGGCGCCAAATGTTCGGCGGTTTGGATAAGCTGCCAAAGGAAAGAAACCGCCCAAAAAAGCGGCATCTCAAAAAGATGGCAGTCATTGGTTGCGGGGGCAGGATTTGAACCTGCGACCTTCAGGTTATGAGCCTGACGAGCTACCGGGCTGCTCCACCCCGCGCCAACGGAGTTGACTTAGCAATGGTGCGCTGCCGGTGAAAGGCCCCGGCAGACATTTCTCTGTCATAATTGTTCCGGCCAGCTATGCGCGCGCAGTCAGGCCGGGCGGGCGAGGCCCACCGCGTCCAGCGCCGCACCCTGGCGGTCCGCAACGCCCTCGATGGGGCACTGCGCCAGCTCATTCTGGAAAATCTCGAAAAAGTTTAGCTCTGCCTGGAGGTGCAACAACACCGCGCCAAGCCCAATCGCCGCGCGATCCATAAACACAAACTCCCGCGGCACCGTCACCGGCCCCTTCTCTTTCAAGGCTTGGTGCACCGAGAACGCTTCGCGGCGGCCATACTCGCCCGGCTTGGTGCCATCGGCGAGGGTGCGGGTGCGATCCTCCAAAATCGGGCCATAGATGAACTTCGCCCAGATGTTGAGGATGTCGATCACCTCACGCTTCAGGTCCTTGAAGCCCCAAACCTCATAGGCGTGCACCACCTGATCGTCGTTGCCGTTGAGGAGGCCATTGTAGAGCTCGACGACACCGCCAACGAAGCGCGGCGGGAAAATCCGGATGCAGCCATAGTCAAGGAGGTTGATGCCCGCCGCCTCGCCGTCCTCACCCGGAAACACTGTGTAGTTGCCCAGATGCGGGTCACCGTGGATGACGCCGATGTGCGCGAACGGATGCCAATATGCCCGGAAAAGCGCCTTAGCGATGCGGTTGCGGACCTCGAGCGGTGCCTCTTTGTAATCCAGGAGCCGCTTGCCATCGAGCCACCCCAGCGTGAGGAGCCGGCGGGTCGATAGATCATCCTCCACCGTGGGCACCCGGATCATCGGGTCGCCATCGAAAGTGATGGCGTAGAGCTTCGCCGCCTTCGCTTCGCGCTTATAGTCCAGCTCCTCGCGTAGCCGCGCGCCGATCTCCTCGTTGATCTCGGAGGTGTCGATCCCGCTTTTCATCTGGCGGTGGAGCTTGAAGACGAAGCTCAGCTGCTGAAGGTCGGCCTCGATCGCTGAGTCCATGTCGGGGTATTGCAGCTTGCACGCGACGGGCGCGCCGCTCAGCGTCGTCGCGCGATGGACTTGGCCGAGCGAGGCGGCAGCGGCCGGCTGCTTTTCAAAGTGGTCGAAGCGCTGCAGCCAGTTGGGGCCAAGCTCCGCTGCCATGCGCCGTTTGACGAAGGGATAGCCCATGGGCGGAGCGTTCGACTGAAGCGTGCCGAGCTGCTCGGCATATTCGGGCGGCAGAGCATCGGGAATGGTGGACAAAAGCTGCGCCACCTTCATCAACGGGCCTTTGAGGTTGCCCAGCACCTTCGTGATCTCTTCGGCGCTCCGATCGTGGTCGAGCCCACCAAAAATGCGGCTCCCAATCATTTTCGCAGCGACGCCAGACACGTTGCCACCGACACGGGCGTACCGCGACGCGCGCCCGCTGAAACGGTTTCGCTCTGTGTCGATGGCCATGATTCGCCCGTTGTTTGACGCACGATTTTCGCTTCCCGCACAATAGATTAGGCGCCTCAGTCAGATGGCTGTAGGTGCGACGATGGTGCGGGCGCGAAGAGGCGTGTTTTGGGAACAGTCCGCTTGCGACCGCTGGCTCTGGGGAATATCTCAGATTTCAGAAAATTCTGAAATTGCCGAAAAGCGCAGGAACCGGACGCGTAACGCCGAGTTCCTCCCGCAACGGCTTAGAAAGGATCTGTTGTGGACGCCCTCATTCTGTCGCGCATACAGTTCGGCGCGAACATCTCGTTCCACATCCTCTTTCCCACCATCACCATCGCCCTTGGCTGGCTGCTCCTCTTCTTCAAGCTGCGCTTCAACGCAACCGGCGAAGAAGGCTGGATGGATGCCTACCGTTTCTTCGTCAAAGTGTTCGCGCTGACGTTCGCGCTCGGCGTGGTGTCCGGCATCACGATGAGCTTTCAATTCGGCACCAACTGGCCGGGCTTCATGGAGCACGTGGGCAATATCGCAGGCCCCCTGCTCGCCTACGAGATCATGACGGCATTCTTCCTTGAGGCGGTGTTCCTCGGGATTATGCTTTTTGGGTTCCGCCGTGTGCCCGGCTGGCTGCACACGCTGGCCACCTTTCTGGTCGCGTTCGGCACCACCATGAGCGCGTTTTGGATCCTCGTCCTCAACAGCTGGATGCACACGCCCGCGGGCTTTGAAATGCGCGATGGCGTCGCCCACGCGACCGACTGGTTCGCCATCGTCTTCAACCCGTCGATGCCCTACCGCCTCCTCCACATGCTGCTCGCGTCTGGGCTCACGTGCGCGTTCCTCATCGCTGGCCTGTCCGCGTTCCGCCTCCTGCGCGGCGATCGTTCCGTGGGCGTGCAGAAGGCGATGAAGACCGGTGTGATCGTGGCCGCTGGCCTGATCCCGCTGCAAATCCTCGCCGGCGACATGCACGGCCTCAACACGCTTGAACATCAGCCCGCCAAGGTCGCCGCCATGGAGGGCAACTGGGAAACGGGGCCTCACGTCCCGCTGGTGCTGTTTGCCGTGCCCGACCAGGGCGCGCGGCAGAACAACTACGAGATCTCCATCCCGAGCGGCGCCAGCCTTGTTCTGAAGCACGACCCTGCGGGCGTGGTGCCCGGGCTTAACGACTTTGTGGCGGCTGACGGAACGCCGCTCCACCCGCCGGTCGCGCCGGTGTTTTACGGCTTCCGCGTGATGGTGGGCACCGGCATGGCAATGCTCGGGCTATCGTTCCTTGGCGTGTTTCTCATGATCCGGCGCCGCAAAACGCAGCCGCACATGGCTGAGCGGCTCGGCAAATGGCCACTGCGCGCCTTTGTGGCGATGACGTTCTCCGGCTGGGTCGCGACCCTTGCGGGCTGGTACGTGACAGAAATCGGGCGCCAGCCTTGGCTGGTGACCGGAGTCCTGACGACCGCGGATGCGGTGGCGGACGTGCCAGCCACGATGGTGCTGTCAACGCTCATCGGGTACCTCACGGTCTACGCGACGCTGACAATCGCTTACATCAGCGTGCTGTTCTATCTCGCCAGGAAAGCATCCAACTCTGCTTCTCCGGTATCGTTGCCCGAGGCGCCCCGTTCCGCCGCCGCGGCCCCCAAGCTCTTGCCCGTCGGTGTAAGCCAATGACCTTTTTCGGCGATCCGG
Source organism: uncultured Paracoccaceae bacterium (assembly GCA_937884725.1). Lineage (GTDB taxonomy): Bacteria > Pseudomonadota > Alphaproteobacteria > Rhizobiales > Amorphaceae > Acuticoccus. Next base: position 6,957 of record CAKZYH010000452.1, on the reverse strand, counting down.
AGGTTTGGCTGCCCTTGGTCTTCGCAGGGCTGATGGGCTTCTCCATCCTGGTCTACGTCGTCCTCGACGGCTTCGATCTCGGAGTTGGTATCTTGTTCGCCGGCGCCGGGTCGGAGGAGCGGCGGGACCGGATGGTGGCCTCCATCGGCCCGTTCTGGGACGCCAACGAGACGTGGCTGGTGCTCGCCGTCGGGATCTTGCTGGTCGCATTTCCAGTAGCCCACGGCACCATTCTCACTGCCCTTTATCTGCCCGTGGCGCTCATGCTGCTGGGGCTCATCTTGCGCGGCGTAGCGTTCGAGTTTCGCGCCAAAGCGCCGGCGCGCCAGAAGTGGGCGTGGGATGTGGCCTTCTTTGGCGGCTCGCTCCTCACCGCACTCTCTCAAGGCTTTATGCTGGGCATGTATATTATGGGTCTTGAGTGGTCGTGGATGACGGCGAGCTTTGCGATCCTCACCGCACTGTGCCTTGTGGCCGGCTACGCGTTCATTGGCGCGTGCTGGTTGATCATTAAGACGGAAGGTGAGCTGCAACGCGGCTCGGTCCGCGCGGCCCAGTGGGCGCTCTGGGGCGTCGTCGCGGGGATTGCCGCCGTCTCGATCGCAACGCCACTCGTCTCACCGCGTATTCTGGAGCGCTGGTTCTCCATCCCCGAGATCTTCGTACTGATCCCTCTGCCGGTTGGATCCATCGTCTTAGTCGCGGTGCTCGCAGTCATCCTGCGCCACTTGCCCGACGCCACCGATACCTGGTCCTGGCTCCCGTTCGCCGGGGGGACGGCTTTGTTTGCGACGGCATTCACCGGGCTAGCTTATTCGTTCTACCCCTATGTCGTACCGGGTGACATGACGATTTACGAGGCGGCCGCCGCGCCCGAGAGCCTCATTATCATCCTTGTGGGCTCCTTGTTCGTATTGCCAGTTATCGTGAGCTACTCCGTGCTCGCGTACACCGTGTTCAGAGGCAAGGCGTCGGAGTTGCGATACGACTGACGCATAGGACGAGGGGCAGGAGTGAGGGCCAAATATGACAACCACGGCGCTCACTGAACTCTTCCCGCGCGTCAAACGCTTTGCGGACGTCACCAACCCCGCAAGCTTCCAGCCCCTGCCAGACGACTGGGTGGTCGGAACGACTGACGTCGTCTCGTCGATGGAAGCCATCAGCAGTGGCCGCTATAAGGCGGTCAACATGGCCGGCGCCGCAGCGATCAGCGCTTTGATCAACGCCCTCGGTACCACCGACATCCCATTCGCCTTCGGCGGCGACGGGTGCGCGTTCGCGATCCCCGGCGAGTACCATGATCTAGCGACGGCGGTGCTTGCGCGGTGCAGGGCATGGGCGGCGGACGAACTCGAGCTTGATCTGCGGGCCGCGCTCCTGCCAGTCGCTGACATCCGAAAAGCTGGACACGATGTGCGGCTCGCCATGTATGCACCCAGCGCACACGTTGGTTACGCATTGTTCGACGGTGGCGGGGTCGCGTGGGCCGAGGCCGAAATGAAGGCTGGGCGGATCGGTGTTGAAGCGGACCGAAACAAAGCGCCGGACCTTACAGGCTTGTCATGCCGCTGGCTCCCAATCCGACCGGACGACGGCGCGGTTCTGTCACTCATCGTGCGGACAGGTCCCGCAGGAGACGCAGCGTTCCGCGCCGTCATCGCTGAGATCATTTCGCTTACGGAATCAGCCGGCTCCCATCCGGTCCCGAGCGATGGACCGCCGCCGGCGTTCATCTCGCCAGGCGTCGACCTGGAGGTGCGCGCGGCCGGCAAGCCCGGCCCCCGCTGGCGGCAACGGCTGGCGGTCAGGCTTCACACGCTGCTCGGCTGGGCGCTGTTCAGGTCGCGCATCAGCTTAGGCGGCTTCCACCCGGCCCACTATCGACGCCTTGCTGCCGACAACGCCGATGTCCAAAAGTATGGCGACGGCCTCATGCTGACGGTGAATGCAACGCCTGCCGTGGAAGCTCAGCTTCACCGGTTGCTCGACGACAGTGCCAACAGCGGTGCGATCGTATTCGGCCTCCATAGCCAATCTGCCGCGCTCATGACGTGCATCGTGCCGTCCTACACTGAGGACAACCACTTTCACTTCATCGATGGCGCCGGCGGCGGCTACGCGAAGGCGTCCGAGGCGCTGCACAGTTAATTGCGTTGCGCGGAGCGACGACTGAGGCGAAACTTTGGCTTCGGTCGCGCGCGACACCATTGCGGGCGCCGCAAAACGGAGAAGAATCTATGTGGAAACGCCTAGCCGCGCTCGGCGCAATTGCCTGCGTCTCTCTGCCGGCCCTTGCCCAAGCCATGGAACTCACACCGTCGCTCCCCGGCGCTGAGGTGCGCATCATCTCGCCAGCTGACGGTGCAACAGTGCAAAGCCCGTTCACAGTGGTGTTTGGCCTCACGGTCATGGGCGTGGCGCCGGCGGGCATCGACCAAGTCGGGACCGGCCATCACCACCTTGTGGTAAGCGCTGAGTTGCCCTCGCTGACCGAACCGATCCCCGCCAGCAACAACTACATCCACTACGGCGGCGGTCAGACCGAAGGGCAGCTCGACCTCGACCCCGGCGAACACACGCTGCAGCTTCTGTTCGGCGATCATCTGCACGTCCCCCACGACCCGCCCCTGATCTCCGACAAGATCACTGTGACCGTCACCGAGTAAGTGCCAGCAAAGCTTGAATTGTGGTGATTAGGCGGGATGGCGGCGTGCTGCCCTCTCGCACTCAACGCGTTCCTCGTGGATTAGTGTCGGTCCACGAGGAAGCGGCAAGATGAACTTTATGGTGCGCTCTGCGGGACTTCCTGAGCCCAGCGCTGCGGAGCCGGTGGGCATTCTGCCGCGCCAGAGCATTGATGCTCTGTTCGCAGCAGGTGCCATCAGCGCGGACGACCCCTTTCTACCCGATCAGATGCAGCCGGCGAGCCTCGATCTGCGTCTCGGCCGCTGGGCTCATCGCGTCCGCGCGAGCTTCCTGCCGCGCGAGGGCGAGCGCATGGCCGACAAGGTCGACGGCGTGCGGCTCCACACCATCGACCTGTCCCAGGGCGCGGTACTGGAGACAGGCTGCGTCTACCTCGTCCCGCTGCAAGAAACGCTGGCACTTCCGGCGGACATCTCCGCAGTCACCAACCCGAAGAGTTCAACGGGGCGTCTCGACGTGTTCACCCGCGTCATCGCCGACGGGGTGGGCGGGTTCGATACTGTGCCGGCAGGCTACCACGGCGGGCTGATGGTGGAGATTTCGCCGCGCACATTTCCGATCCTCGTGCGCGCCGGCTCCCGCCTTGGGCAAATCCGGTTCCGGCGGGGCGACGCCGCACTGTCGGATAAAGCCCTTGGCGAACTCCACGACGAAACGCCCCTATCGGTGCCGTCGGTCAAAATCCAAGACGGGCTCAACCTCACCATCGACCTTCAAGGCAGGGATGGCGTGCTCGGCTACCGGGCCAAGCGGCACACCGCCCTCATCGATGTCGATAAGCGCGACGCCCTCGCGCTGGCCGATTACTGGGACCCCATCCCCGCCCGCGACGGCCGGCTGATCCTGGACCCGAACGAGTTCTACATTCTGATGAGCCGCGAGGCGGTCTCAATACCGCCCTTCACGGCCGCCGAGATGGTCCCGTTCGATCCGCTGGTCGGCGAGTTTCGGGCCCACTACGCGGGCTTCTTCGACCCCGGCTTCGGCTACGGCGTGCCCTCGCGCGCGGTGCTGGAGGTGCGCTCGCGCGACGTCCCCTTCATTCTGGAGCACGGCCAGGTGGTGGCGCGTCTGTCCTACGAGCAGATGGCGGAAACGCCGGATGTGTTGTACGGTTTCAACCTAGCGTCGAACTACCAGGCGCAAGGACTGAAGTTGTCAAAACACTTCCGGGCGTAAGCATGTGAGCGACCTGTTGGATTGGCGGCCCGCAACGCCGCCAGGGGGCGACAGCCGGCCGCCGCAGGACATCCTGCGCGATGTCTTTGGCTTTTCGAGCTTCCGGCCCGGCCAATCCGAAATTGTTGAGGCCGTATGCGAGGGCGCCGAAACGCTCGCCATCATGCCGACCGGCGGCGGCAAGAGCCTATGCTACCAGCTGCCGGCCCTTATGCGGCCCGGCGTCACGATCGTTGTCTCGCCGCTCATTGCCCTGATGCGCGATCAAGTCTCGGCGCTGCGTGCGCTCGGCGTTGCAGCGGCGGCGATCAATTCCGGCAACGAGTACGGCGAGAACGGCCGGGCGTTTCAGGCCGCCGCCGATGGCCGGCTGAAGCTTCTCTACATCTCGCCCGAGCGGCTCTTGATGCCCGACACCATCGAGCGGCTCTCGGCGGCGCCGGTCGCCATGCTCGCCGTGGACGAAGCGCACTGCGTGTCCCAGTGGGGCCACGATTTCCGCCCCGAGTACCGCCAGCTTTTGGATGTGCGTCGCGACCTGAAAATCCCGCAGACCGTCGCGTTCACCGCCACTGCCGACAGCCAAACCCGCGCCGACATCGCCCAACGCCTGTTTGAGGGTGAGCCGCGGGTCTTCGTGCGCTCCTTCGACCGGCCCAACATTCACCTCGCCATGAGCCCGCGCAACAATGGCCGCGAGCAGCTTCTGCGCTTCCTTGCACAACACGAGGGTCAGTCGGGCGTCGTGTACTGCCAGTCCCGCAAGCGCGTCGACGAAACCGCCGCCTTCCTAGCCGGCAAAGGTTTTAAGGCGCTGCCCTACCACGCCGGCCTGGAGCGGGAGGAGCGGGACCGCAACCAGGACATTTTCCTGCGCGACGACGGCGTTATCGTCGTGGCGACGGTGGCGTTCGGCATGGGCGTCGACAAGCCGGACGTGCGCTTCGTCTTCCACATGGATCTGCCCAAAAACATCGAAAGCTACTACCAGGAGATCGGCCGCGCCGGCCGCGATGGCCTCCCAGCCTCCGCCCACGCGCTGTACGGGTTCGGCGAAATCCGCCAGTTTCGCCAATGGATTGAAGCGTCTGAAGCCAGCGACGCGCAGAAGCGCATTGAGCGGCAAAAGGTCGACGCGCTTGTCGGCCTTTGCGAGGCGCACGGGTGCCGCCGGCAGGTGCTGCTCCAGTATTTCGGCGAGCCGTCCGAGCCGTGCGGCAACTGCGACCAATGCGGCGGCGCGGTGGAAACCTTCGACGGCACAGTCTTAGCGCAAAAGGCCCTCTCGGCCGTCGTGCGAACCGACGAGCGGTTCGGCGTGGAGCATCTCATCAACGTTCTGCGCGGCGAGGCGACGGACAAAGTCGTCCAACACGGCCACGACAGCATCAAGACGTTCGGCGTCGGCAAGGACCAGAGCCGCAAGACCTGGCGCTCCATCTTTCGCCAACTTGGCACCAGGGGCCACGCCGGCCCCGACGCGGAGCGGCACAATGGTTGGCGCATCAGCGATAGCGGCTGGAAGGTCCTGCGCGGCCAGGAGACTGTAGCCTTCAAAACCGAGGTGCTCGACTTCAAGGACAAGGCACCGCGGGCCGCCGCCGACGCGCCGGAGGACTACGACAAGGCCTTGTTCGCGCGGCTCAAGGTGCTGCGTAAATCGCTCGCCGACGAAAAGGACGTCCCGGCGTACGTGGTGTTTTCAGACCGCTCGCTGTTGGAGATGGCCGCCTACAAGCCCACCGATATCGACGCCCTGCGCAGCATTCACGGGGTGGGCGAGCGCAAGCTTAAAGACTATGGCGAAGCCTTTTTGCGCGAGATCTCGGCGCCCTAGAGCCTGTTTCGCTCATGTTGGATCACGCGACGGCATTTTCCCGTTTGCTGACAAGGCGCTGCTTGAAGGCCGTGCTGGCTGCACGGTCGAAAGCTGCAACGCAGATCAGCGAGCGGGAAAACGCCGCCTCCGGTGAGCCCCAGTGGCCGCCTGGACTGCGTCGCGCTTCTTAGCCGTAGTCCCACTACGCCCTTCGAAACGCTCCTTACCAGACAGCCACTGGGGATCATCGCGTGATCCAACATGAGCGAAACAGGCTCTAAGGATTTCTCCGGGGCAGCTCGGCCGCGCCGCTCCACTTTGCTGCCATATTTTCATATTTTATAATTATATCAATAAGAAGGAAATTTCCGATGCCTCTTGTCTCGGCGAAGCGTGGCAATGACACGACAATCTTGGAAAAAATTCTGATTTTCTTATGCCGCTTCGGGCCCATACGGCGGTTGCTCAGCAAGATCACAATCAATCAGTTCGCCTATGCTGCGCCCCTCCGGCCCAGACCATACTCAATGGCTGCCGACTACACGACATGGAGCGGTCTCACGAACCGTAGCTTTTCCGGCCGCCACCTACCCCGTGCCCAGGGCGCTCATGCCCCCAGCGAGCCAGATCTGGAAGAGGTGGCCGCGTTGTTTGTGCGCAAAGAATTTCGTCCTGCCTATGACAGCAATCTTTTATTCGCATTCTTTGCACAGTGGTTCACCGACGGTTTCCTGCGAACAAAGTGGGAAGAAACATCACCAAGACAGTTCAAAGAAAACGAAAGCAACCATGAAATTGATGCGAACCAAATCTACGGCACGTCAGAACGTCAGACCGAGATGCTCCGGGATCCGGCTCACCGACATCGCTTACGCACCCAACTCATTGATGGAGAAGAGTGGCCTGAATATTTATTCTCAGAGACCGACGGCAAACTCAATATAAAATCGAAGTTCAAAGGCATTTACACGAAAGGTAATTTTGATCGCGTCTTCCATTTTTGGAATGATGACGAAAAGCGAATGGCGTTCGCGGTCGGACTAGAACACGGCAACTCAACAATTGGCCAAGCCGCGATGAACGCCCTTTGGTTTCGCGAGCACAATCGCACCGCTGACATCATCAAAGAAAGCGAACCCGAGTGGGATGACGAACGGGTTTTCCAGGCCGCACGAAACGTCACAACGGTATGTTTGCTCAACATTGTCGTCAGCGACTACATTGTTACCATCGCGCCCATCCCAGTTCCA
>CAKZYH010000451.1 GCA_937884725.1 uncultured Paracoccaceae bacterium | reverse complement strand
GGGGTGCCGTAGTAGATCGTGAGCGTGACGCCCATGATCCACCATTTGAACGTGCGGAATTTGCCGGCGGCGCGGCGCGGGTATATGGGGTCGCGGCCCTTATAGAGGCTGGCCGGCTTGTTCCCCGTATTGACGGCCTGGACGTCGAAGTGTTTGACGTCCCCGCCTTTGTTTGGCGGCGGGGCAACCTGTTGCATTGCGGTTGTCCTGTGCTTGCCGGTTACTGTTCACATCGGGTCGGCAGCTCGGCGGCTCAGTTGCCGCCGCCGAGGGAGTGGACGTAGATCGCGAGCTTTTTCAGCTGCGCCTCAGAGAAGCGCTCGTTCCAAGGCGGCATGTTGCCCATTTGCGGATTGCCGATCTGGGCAACGATTTGATCGTAGCTGCCCCCGTAGAGCCAGATTGCGTCGTTGAGGCGAGGCGCACCCAGAAGGTGATTGCCCTCGCCTTCCACGCCGTGACAGGCAGCGCATTGCTGCGCGAAGGTTGTGGCGCCGAGTGCAGCGCGCTCGGCGTCGTGATCCTGCCCAGAGATCGCGAGCACGTAGTGGGCCACGTCGCCGATATCCTTGGGCTGCAAGATGCCAAGCTCGAGATAGGCGGGCATGACGGATGCGCGTGCGAGCGGATCTTGGTCGTTGCGCACGCCATGGCTGATGGTGTGGAAGAGGTCATCTTTCGTGCCGCCCCAGAGCCACGCGTCATCGTTGAGGTTGGGATAGCCGAGTTGCTGGTCGCCAGCCCCGCCGCTGCCATGGCACTGCGAGCAGACGAGTTTGAACGCTGAGGCGCCAGAGCGGCGTGCGTAGTCCATCAGCTCGGGATGGTCTTCGATTTCGTCGAACGACATGGAGGCGATCTGAACGTCGAGCGTTTCACGAGCCTGCGCGACCGAATCGATCTCTTGCTCAACGGCGGTGCGGCTGTTCCAGCCCAGGAGGCCAGAGCTTCCACCGTTCAGAAGCGGTATGGCCGGATAGGCGATCATATAGCCGATGGCCCAGATGATCGTGGCGTAGAAGATCCAGAGCCACCAGCGCGGCAGCGGTGTATCGAGTTCGCCGATACCGTCCCAGGTGTGACCCGTGGTGCGTGTGCCGGTGGCATCGTCGACAGGGCGTTCTTCGTCATCGCTCATGACCGCTTGTCCTTGTCGGTGGCCTCGTTCTGCGACACTGCCGGCCGGTCGCCGTCGGGGTGGTCCGGCGCATCCATGGGAATGCGTGCGGCGTGCTTGAACGCTTCCGTGGACCCGCGGCGAAACAGCCACAGGATCAAAATCGCAAAGAGGACGAAGAGGAGGACGAGCCCCCAAGTATCGGCGAAGACGCGAAGGTTTTCGTATGTCATTGCTCTACCGCCCCGAGCTCACAGGCTCGAACCGGGACAGGTCCACCAGTGTGCCCAGCATCTGCATGTAAGCGATGATGGCATCCATCTCGGTGACTTGCCGCGGGTTGCCGTCGAAGTCGCGGATATTGACGTTGTCGCCGTAGCGCTCCTTTAGGCTTCCGTCGTCGGGGATGAGGCCCGCTTGCATGCGTAGATCGTTCGCCGCGTTTTCGATCATCTCGTCCGAGTAGGGGACGCCGATCATGCGGTTCACGCTGAGGTCGTCGGCAATCATGTCGGCGTCGATGCGCCGCTCGAGCATGAAGCCGTAGCTGGGCATGACACTCTCAGGCACGACCGACTGCGGATCGATCATGTGCTGGACGTGCCAGATGTCCGAGTAGCGACCGCCGACGCGGGCAAGGTCCGGTCCGGTGCGTTTGGAGCCCCATTGGAAGGGGTGGTCGTACATGCTTTCGGCCGCGAGCGAATAGTGGCCGTAGCGCTCCACCTCATCGCGGAAGGGCCGGATCATCTGGCTGTGGCAGACGTAGCAGCCTTCGCGGATGTAGATGTTGCGGCCGGCAAGCTCGAGCGGTGTGTAGGGCCTCATTCCCTCCACCTCTTCGATAGTGTTTTTCACGTAGAAGAGTGGCGCGATCTCGACCAGGCCGCCGATGGCGACTGTGACGAGGGTGAGCCCCATCAGGAGCGTGACGTTCCGCTCCACTTTGCCATGATCGAAGAACTTTTTCTTTGGCTTTTCAGTATCTTGGACGGTCATGGCTCTACTCCGCGGGCTGCATGGCGCCGGCGTCGGCCGACGCGCGCTTCACAGCGACCCGTCCGCGGATCGTCATGTAGATGTTGAAGGCGAAGATGATGGCGCCGGCGAGGTAGAGGACGCCGCCGAAGGCACGCATCACGTGCATGGGCCACACCGCAGCCACGCTCTCGGCGAAGGAATAGACGAGCCAACCCTCGGCCGAGTACTCGCGCCACATGAGGCCCTGCGTGATGCCCGACACCCACATGGAGGCGGCGTACAGAACGATGCCGAGGGTCGCGAGCCAGAAGTGCCAATCGACGAGCTTCAGCGAGTAGAGTCCCGAGCGGTTCCAGAGGACGGGCGTAAGGTAGTAGACGACGCCGAAGGTGATGAGGCCGTTCCAGCCGAGTGCGCCGGAGTGCACGTGGCCGATCACCCAGTCGGTGTAGTGAGCCAGCCCGTTCACCGCCTTGATGGACAGCATCGGGCCTTCGAAGGTGGACATGCCGTAGAAGGCGACGGCGGCCACCATCATCCGAAGGACGGGGTCTGTGCGCAGCTTGTCCCAGGCGCCTGACAGGGTCATGAGGCCGTTGATCATGCCGCCCCAGGAGGGCATCCACAGCATGATCGAGAAGGTCATGCCCAGCGTCTGCGCCCAGTCGGGCAGCGCGGTGTAGTGCAGGTGGTGCGGGCCGGCCCAGATGTAGAGGAACACCAGCGACCAGAAGTGCACGATGGACAGGCGGTAGGAGTAAACCGGCCGGTCGGCGCGTTTTGGGATGTAGTAGTACATCATCGCCAGGAAGCCGGCGGTGAGGAAGAAGCCCACCGCGTTGTGGCCGTACCACCACTGGGTCAGCGCATCCTGAACGCCGGACCAGATCACGTAGGATTTGGAGCCGAAGATCGAGACCGGGATCGCCAGGTTGTTGACGATGTGCAGCATCGCGATGGTGACGATGAAGGCGAGGAAGAACCAGTTCGCCACGTAAATGTGGGGTTCTTTGCGCTTGATGATCGTTCCGATGAACATGACCAGGAACGCGACCCACACGATGGTGAGGAAGAGGTCCACATACCACTCCGGCTCGGCGTACTCTTTGGACTGGGTGATGCCCATGAGGTAGCCGGTGGCGGCGAGCACGATGAAGATTTGGTAGCCCCAGAAGACGAACCAGCCGAGGCCAGGGCCACCGAACAGGCGCGCGTGGCAGGTGCGCTGGACGACGTGCATTGTGGTGGCGATGAGGATCGAGCCGCCGAACGCGAAGATCACCGCTGAGGTGTGCAGCGGCCGGAGGCGACCGAAGTTAAACCAGGGCTCAATGTTGAGCTGCGGGAAGGCGAGTTGGAATGCGATGAAGACGCCGGCTGCGAAACCTGCCAGGCCCCAGACCACGGTTGCGATGACGCCGGCGCGGATCGGGCCGTCGACGTAGCCGGTGGGATCGTCGCCATTTTTGGCGACTAGCCTGCCGTCGGCGGTCCATTGGATCTGTCGCAAGTGAAAAATGACCGCGACCATTGACATGGCTGCGATGAGCCACATGTGCGTCGCAAACGCGGAGTCGCGGGCGAAAGCGGCGAAAACAATAGCGATAATAGCCGTGGTGCAGAACACTGGCACCAAAGTGAGGTTGTGCAATTCGCCCTCCCATCGGGTTGCACCGCCTCAAACGTGATCTTCAGTCGCCGTTGGGTCGTTGATCCAGATCAAAATATTCGACTTGGAACAGTTCGCATGGGTGTGGCCTCTCCCGTGGGGGCGAGCGCGCGCTTGATCAATCTGTTGATTAAATTGGGAAATACCCCGCTACCATTGTCGTCACGCAGCGCCAAAATTCCGTTGATTTTTTTTGACACACTTGATTGTCAAAACGCGGTCGCTGCTGGCGGTTACCGGAAACCCGTCTGACCTCTCCCGCCGCGGGATGTGACACGCGTTTGGCTCAACCGTTTCGTGTGAGGCGCGGCGGCACTGCATGGCCGCTAGCTTGTCCTTTGCGGCTGGCGTTTGCGCGGTAAATGGGCATCGAAAGCGGCAAAGGCTGCGGCTTGGCCGGCCAACACGTTGGGACCCTTATGACTTATCCAGATATCGAGATGCTGATCGACGGCGAATGGACCGGATCGGCCACCACTGAACCTGTCATCAATCCGGCAACTGGCGAGGAAATTGGCCGCGTTCCTCACGCTACCACGGCGCAGCTCGACCAGGCCCTTGCTGCCACGAAGAAGGGCTTTGCGGAATGGTCTGCGGCCTCCCCCTGGGCGCGGGCGCAGGTGATGGAAAAGGCGGCGCGGCTGCTTGAAGAGCGCAAAGAGACCATTGCGCGCTACTGCACCATGGAGATGGGCAAACCCATCGGGGAAAGCCTGATCGAGATGGATTTCGTCATCGGCGTGACGCGCTGGTGCGCTGAGGAAGGGCGGCGCGCTTACGGCCGGTTGATCCCGGGCCGTGCGCCGGACCATCGCTACAGCGCCATTGTCGAGCCTGTCGGGCCGTCGTGCGCGTTCGTGGCGTGGAATTTTCCGGGCACCAACGTCATCCGCAAGGTGGCCCACGCGCTTGGTGCGGGCTGTTCGCTCATCGTAAAGCCGTCGGAAGAGACGCCCGCGACAGGCATGGAAATCGTCCGCGCGTTTCATGACGCGGGCGTGCCGAAGGGCGCACTTCAGCTGGTGTTTGGCGTTCCCGATAACGTGTCGCGCCATCTGATCGCCTCGCCGATCACCAAAAAAGTGTCGTTCACGGGCTCGGTGCCGGTCGGCAAGCACCTCTTGCGGCTGTCGGCCGACACGGTGACGCGCGCCACGATGGAGCTTGGCGGTCACGCACCGGTGCTGGTGTTTGAAGGGGCCGACATCGAGGCGACCGCCAAGCTGGTCGGTGGCTTTAAGTTCCGGAATGCCGGGCAGGTCTGTATTTCGCCAACGCGCTTTCTCATCGAGAAGCCCGTCTATGAGCCGTTCGTCGATGCGCTCACCGCTGTCGCCGAGAGCCAGAATGTGGGCAACGGCCTTGATGACGGTGTCACCATGGGCCCGCTGATCGCCGAGCGGCGGGTGGACGCCATGGAGCGCTTTGTGGGCGACGCCAAGGATCGGGGCGCGCGCATCACCACCGGCGGCCAACGCATGGGCAATCAGGGCTCGTTCTTTAACCCGACAGTGCTTGCCGACATGACCGATGATGCGGTGATGATGAATGAGGAACCCTTCGGGCCGCTCGCGGCGGTGAGCGCGTGCAGCGGCGTGGATGAGATGATCACCCGCGCGAACAGGCTCGAGGTCGGCCTCGCCGCTTACGCGTTCGGCGCCGACCGGCAGACGTCCGACCGGCTATCGCAGGAGATCGAGACGGGCATGCTTGGCATCAACACCCCGATGATTTCGCTGCCCGAAACACCTTTTGGCGGCATCGACGAGAGCGGCTACGGGCACGAAGGCGGCATCGAGGGGCTGGCCGCCTACCAGCGCACGCGGCTGATCGTCGAGCGCGTTTAATGTTGTCGCGGCGCTTCATGGTGGAGCGCTGCGACCCCACTGACCTGAGGATGCCGCCCCGGTGTGAGGACACGGTGCGCAGCGTTCGCTAAGGTCGCGTTATGCTGGCTGGCGAAGACGCATCCTCAGTTGATCTTCTGCGCATGGGGCTCACGACGGGCTTTGTGCTCTTCGTTGTTGTCGGCGCAAGCCTTGGTGCGCGAGCGCTAGATCAACGCCTTGCGCTGGCTGTCGCGCCTCCGGCGGCGGAGGACCCCGAAGCCGACAACGCTGCAGTACCAGACACGGCGTTGGGCAACCCTGTGCCCGGGGCGCTTGCAATGGCGTTGGCGCTATCGGGCTGGTCCGTCCTTCCCATTTCAGACAACCTTTTTGTCGCCGACACAGGCTTCAGCCTGTTGTTCGTCGCTGGCTTGGTGGTGCTGAGCGTTCTCGTGGTGCCACTGAGCGCTTGGTGGTCGGGGGGACGGCGCGCCTTCCATGCAGCGCTTAGGTCGATGGCGCTCACGGCGCCGTTTGTACTGGCGCTGGCCTGCGTTTTGTTCGCCGTCGCGCTGAGTGCACGCTCTCTGAGCGCTAGGCAGCTGGTGGCCGCGCAACAGACGGGCCTTGCCGACGCATTCGGCTTGCCGTGGCTCACGATGCTGAACTGGAATATTTGGCCGTTTTTGCCGTTTTTTGCGGTGTTTATGGTCAGCAGCTGGATCGTTCTGCAGTCGCTGAAGGCTGATAGCGCAGAACGTCCCGCCGGTCTGTTCTGTCACGCTAAAATGCGCGCGTCGGCGGCGGCCGGTGACAACGCGGTGATCGCTGCTTATGCGCTTGCGGTCCTACTGTGCGGCGTGGCGACGATCGTGTTTTTTGGAGGATGGAGCTCACCCATCGATACACGTCTGTTGCAGCTGGTGCCGGGTCCGGTGTGGTTTTTCGCCAAGGTGGGCGGACTGCTTGCTGCACTGATGATGATGTGCGCTGTCATTACGCCGAATCGCCGGGCCACCTTGTGGCGGATGGGGTGGCGGCGTGTGCTGCCGGCGTCCGCGGCCGCTTTTGTTGTCGCGGCCGCGGTGGCGAGGATTTTTGGGTAGACGACCCCGCGTCAGGCCGCGTCCTGCTGTAGGAGGGTTTGTGCCATTTGCTGCGCGGCGACAAAGTCGGTCTTGCCGCTGCCCAGCACCGGCACGGCGGCCACGCCAATGATGCGGAACGGCATGTAGCGCTGCGGGATACCGTCGGTCTTAAGCTTGTCGAGGAACTGCGAGGCGTCCACGCCCTCTTGCTCGGTCAACAGGACGATGGCTTCGCCGCGCCCGGGAAGGTTGACCACCGAGGCGGCGTGCAGCGCATCGGGCCAGACTTGGCCAGCGATATTCTCCACCGTCACCAGCGAGGTCATCTCGCCGCCGATTTTGGCAAAACGCTTGAGGCGGCCGAGGATAGTGATGAAGCCTTCCTCATCGATCGACACCACATCGCCGGTGTCGTGGTAGCCATCCTGCGGTTCGGTGATGCTGCCGTCGGGCTGGAGATAACCGGCCATCACGTTGGGGCCGCGCACGGAGAGGCGGTGCCCTTCGGCAAGGCCCTCCACGGAGTCGAGCCGCGCCTCCACACCGTGGAACATCCGGCCGACAGTGCCGTCACGGATATCGTCCGGAAGGTTGACTGCGAGAACGGGGCTGGTCTCGGTGACGCCGTAGCCTTCCAGCACTTTGAAGCCGAAGCGGCGGGTGACGGTCTCGCGGGTTTCCGGGCGCACGCGCTCAGCGCCGCAGACGGCGAATTCTAAGCAGCTCAGCATGCCATCGCCGGCGGCGCGGACATATTGGCGCAAGAAGGTGTCGGTGGCGATCAAGATGTTGGCTTGCGTTTCGGCGATGCGGTCGACGACTTCGCGGATGCGCAGCGGTGAGGGGTGGAGGACCAGCTTTCGGCCGAGGACCAGCGGAAGCACCGTGCCCGGAACCAGGCCGTAGGAATGGAACATGGGGAGCGGGTTCAGCATGACCCGCACGCGCTCCAGGGGAATGACGGCCTCCACCTGGGCGATGTTGGCCAGCATATTGCGGTGCGTGAGGACTACACCCTTGGGGTTTCCTTCCGAGCCTGAGGTGAAGACGATGGCGGCGGGGCTGTCAGGGTCGAGCTTGGGGAATAGGCCGAGCGGCGCGGCGGCGGCGGCGAACGCTTTGTCCATTTTGCCGACCCGGGTGCGCATGTCCTCCAGCTTGATGATCGGCGCGACTTTGGAGAGGGCGTCCGCCAGGGGGTGGAGTTTGCCGATTTCCAGAAAGCGATCTGCCGTGAGCACAGCGCCGACCTTGGCGAGTTCGCAGGCGGCGGTATTGGCCTTCTCGCCGGCGGTGAAGTTCAGCATCGCTGGGACTTTGCCGGCCGCGAGCACAGCGAAGAATGTGACGACGCCGGCCACACTGGAGGGCAAGAGGACGCCCACATTGTCGGACGGAACCTCGCGCTTGATGACCCGTGAGAGGGCTGCGATGGCGCGGACCAGTTCGGTGTAGGTGAGCTTTCGCTTGTCGCCGTCCTCAAGCGCCACGACGTTGCCGCCGTGCTCTTTGCGCGCTTTGAGGAGCGCCGCAAGCACACTGGAGTTCGCGGCGTTGGCGATGTCATCCGCGCTCGGTCCATCTGTGCGGGCGGGGATGTGGATCGTGTCTGTCATGCGCGGAACTCGGTTTTGTCGGTGCCTTCGTAAAGGGCCGCCACCTGGGCGCCCATGGACCGGGCGTGGGCGGCAACGGCGGCGTCATCGAGGTCGGCCGAGGGGCTCGGCTCGTGGCTAAAGTGGCCGAATGTGTCCTGGCCGCGGACCAATGTGGCGAAGTCGTCGGCCTTGGTTTGGGCGAGCCGGGTCGGGATGTAGCGCAGGGCGAATCCGATGCGGCGGTCGTTGGTGCGGTTCGGGTTTGAGCCATGCACCAGAAGGACGTGGTGGAGGCTCATCTCGCCGGCTTTCAGGGGCACGTCGACGCCTTCCTCCTCGGGCACATCGACGGCGACCTCTTGGCCGCGGGATAGGAGGTTGTTGTCGTGGAAGGTGTCGGTGTGGCTGTGCTGCTTGGTGTGGCTGCGGGGCCAGAAGCGCATGGCGCCCGATTCCACGGGTGCGTCGGCGAGCGCGACCCACGCGGTCACGACATCGGAGCCATCGAGGCCCCAGTAGGTGCCGTCCTGGTGCCAGGAAACGTAGGCCGGGCTGTTGGCTTCTTTGATGAAAAAGGAGGAGCCCCAGAGCAGGATGTCTGGGCCGATGATCTGCTCCACCGCGTCGAGGATGGCGGGATGGCGCGCGATGTCGTTGGCCCAGGTGAACAGGAGGTGGGTCTTGTGGCGCAGATTGCCCGCGATCGGTCCGCCGGCCGCCCGCTCGTGTGCCTCCAGCTTCGCCCGGAACGATGCGGCCTCGTCCCGCGTCATCACCGGGATGGGGAACACATAGCCGTCGCGGCGATACGCCTCCACCTGGCTTGGTGTGAGAGACATGGGCGGTTTCCTCGGATAATTGTTCTATGAGAAAGGTATCTGCTCAACGCGCGCCATCAAGGGTTGGCGCTTGCAGGAATCGGCAATGAAGACCCGCAACATCGATGCCTATCGGCAGCTCCATGAGGAACGCCGCTACGGGAACACGGCGGTGCGCATGCGCCGCTTTGTGGAGCCGTGGATGCAGCTGGCCAATCCGGGTTCCGTGCTCGACTATGGCGCGGGGCAAGGCGGGTTCGTGGACATTCTCGATTTGCCGAGCGCGGTTGTGCGCGACAGCTACGATCCGGCGATCCCGCAAATCGCGGCGCGGCCGGAGCGCACCTACGACATGGTCGTGTGCATCGACGTGATGGAGCACATCGAGCCCAATGAAGTGGCCGATGTGTTGGCTGACATTGCGACGTTTGCTCCCAAAGCGCTGTTCATCATCGACACCCAGCCGGCGCGGGCGACGCTGCCGGACGGGCGCAATGCGCACACCACGCTAGAGCCGGCAAGCTGGTGGAAGCGGCAGATTGAGGCAGCGTTTGGCCACGCGACGGCTGTGCCGGTGTTTCGCAAGGGGCGTTGCGCGTTCAAGACCTACCCGTCGTCGCTCGGTGAGTGGGTCCAGTTTTCGCGCCTGCTGGCGGGTGAGGAAATCGCCTATCAGGTCTGGCGCTTGCGGGGCGGGCGGTTTGCCGACCCCAAGGACGCGCCCTCGATCACCCGATCTGAATGAGCGCCTGTTGCGGCGCGAACGCGCGGTAGCGGTACTCGGATGGCTCAAACACTTCGTTGAGCGCCCGAAACTCGCCGTTTTGCCAGTTGGGGTAACCGTGATGCTCGTCGAACAGGATGAGGGCGCCCTCGGCCATCCGGGGCCTCAGCCGCTCCAGGGCGTAGCGGCAGGGGCTGTACGTGTCGGTGTCCATGTGGACGAAGGCGACGGGCTCCGGATGGTCGGCCAGGAATTTGTCGAGGGTGTCTTCCACCCAGCCGATGATGAGGCTGACGTTGGACCGGACTTTGGGGGGGCGGCCTTTGAGGTCGAAGGCTGTTTTGGCGGCGAGTGCTTTGCCGAACCAGTCCTCCGACAGACCTTCAAAGGCATCGAAGCCGTAGAGCGTTCGCCGGTCCCCTTTGCGCGCCAACACGTCGGCGAACTGGTTGATGCCGACGGCCTTGTAGACGCCGAGTTCGAGGATGAGACCTTCTGCGGGTGCGTTGCGGATGGCGTAGTCGCGGATCGCCGGGACGCGGTTCATGAGCAGCGAGTGGGCGAGGTGATCGGCGATGAAGTCGGCGGATTGCTCTGCCGCGCGGGCCTGCAAGATTTCGTTGACGGTCGGCCGCGGGACCTTCTGTTCACGTACGCGCTGGCCTTTTGCGCGCTTCACCAACGCCTTGAGCTGAACCACGGCTAAAAACCCCTGCTGCGGAGAAGATCGGCGAGTTCATCGACGCGCGAGATCTGATCCACAACAGTTGGTCTGGCGATCAGCTTGGCATCAAGGGTATTGAACGTGCCTTGCACCACGCGTCCGGCCCTGACGAGACCTCTCAGCTCACGCCTGTCGCGCCGCGGCGGTCGGTAGGCTTTGGGCCGCACCACAATGACAGGCCGCGCCGCCGCGAGGGCTTCGTGCACCATGGACAGGCTGTCTGCGGAGACGAGGATGGCGTCGGCGCCGAAGGCTTCCGCGTTGGATCCTAAGCCACCATCCACAAAGCGTTTGGAGTCCATCTTCGGCTGCGCTGCGATGATGTACTCCAGCGGCAGAAAGGTTTCGGCGTTGGTGCGCCGGGAATCGAACACGGTCACCCGCCATTCGGGCCGCTCGGCAATCAGGCGCTTCAGCGCATCGCCCAGCGCTTTCATGTCGTTGGTTTGGTACTGGTAGTGTTTGCTGTCGCCGCCGAACAAGACGGCGATGTGCCGTTCGCCATCCTGCCCGATGGGCCGCGGCGGAGGCAGTTCGGCAGCGTTCACCACCGATGGGCGTGGAGCCAAAATAGCGCCAAGACGGGGGAGTGGGCTGAGGAGCGCGGTGACGCCGAGCGGCGGCCATTTGGGGAAGCCGTA
>CAKZYH010000450.1 GCA_937884725.1 uncultured Paracoccaceae bacterium | reverse complement strand
TCAGGACGCCAGCCGGTGTGAGAGGTCGTCTTCGTTGGTCGCCTGGCGGTCGAGCTCGTCGGTGATCCGGCCTTCGCGCATCACCAGAATGCGGTGGCAGGTGGTGAGGAGCTCGGGCAGGTCGTCGGAGATCACGATCACCCCGATGCCATGTTCGGCGAGGTCCCGGATGATCGCGTGAATGTCGGCCTTGGACCCCACATCGACGCCCACGCTGGGACCGTTCAGGATAAGCACGCGCGGCTCTCGCGACAGCCAGCGGGCGAGCGCAACACGCTGCTGGTTGCCGCCGGAGAGCGAGGTGACCGCCGCCTCGAAGTCGGGGGCCTTCACCTTGAGCCGCCCGATCCAGTCCGAGGCCTCCCGAAAGAGCGCAGGTCGGTTGAGCACGCCGCGCTGGCTGTGCGCATCCAGCCGTCCAACGGCGACGTTGCGGATGATCGATTGCGTGAGGAAGAGGCCCTCGGTCAGCCGGTCTTCGGGCACATAGCCGATGCGGGCGACGGCCGTCGCGATCGGGTCGCCGAGGGGGACGGTCTGGCCGTCCACGGTGAGGCTACCGCTGTCAGGCTGCACGAGGCCGAACAGCGCCTTGGCGAGTGAGGTGCGCCCGCTCCCCAGAAGACCCGTGATGCCGAGGATCTCGCCTTCGCGCAGCGTGAAGCTGATGTCGCTGAAGACGCCCTCTTTGTTGAGGTTGGAGACGTCCATGAGCCGGGCAGCACCGGCGGCGAGCGGCGCTGGCGTTTCCTCCGGCACGTCGCGGCCGGTCATATGGTAGGTGAGCGAGGCGGCGTCGAACTCGGCCGCGGGTCCTTCCGCCACCTTGTGCCCGTTGCGCAGCACCACGACCCGCTCGCTGACCTCGAGCACTTCAGCGAGCTTGTGGCTCACGAAGATCACCGCAACGCCGTCATCCTTCAGCTTTCGGATGATGCCCAGAAGGCGCGCGACTTCCTTCTCGGTGAGCGCCGTCGTCGGCTCGTCCATGATGATGAGCTGCGCATCGGAGGCGAGGGCACGGGCGATGGCAACGAGCTGCTTTTGGGCAACGGGGAGGTCCTCGACCCGTGTCCCAAGCGGGATGGAGACGCCGATGCGGTCCAGCACCGCGGCGGCAGCCTTGCGCGCACCGCTTCGGTCGAAGAAGCGCCGGCCCGCACTCATCTGCGTGGGGAAGGCAATGTTTTCCGCGACAGACAAGTTTGGAAACAGCGAAAAGTCCTGAAAGATCACCATCACGCCCTTGTCGGCGGCAAGGCGCGGCGCGTTGCTGGCGATGGTCTCTCCGCCGATGCGGATGGTGCCCTCGGTGGGCTGCTCCACGCCCGAGATGATCTTAATGAGGGTCGACTTGCCCGATCCGTTCTCGCCGGCGATGCACACCGCCTCACCGGGCGACACGGCAAAGTCGACGCTGTCGAGCGCGGTGACGCCGGCATAGCGCTTCGTAATCGAGCTTAGCTCGATGAAGGGTTCAGGACCGGCCATACCGGAACGTCTCGCGGCAAGAGCGGGGTAGGGCGGCAGCGGACCGCCGCCCTACGACACCCTTAGAACGGATAGTCGGAGAGGTTGTCCGCGTTCACGTTCACCCACGCCTGACCGTAGATCACTTTGCCGTCCAGCGTGATCTCCTCATAGCCCGGAAGGCCGAGATCCATACCGTCCGTCACGGTTTCGCCGTTCATCACCATCACGGCGAGAGCGTTCATCGCTTCACCGGCGACGGCCGGGTCCCAAAAGCCGATGCCGTCAACGGCGCCGACTTCGATGTACTGGCCAGCGATGGAGGGCAGCGAGGTGCCGAACACGCAGGTGTCGTCTTCCATGCCGCGCTCTTCGATGGCCCGGCCGATGCCCGCAACGTCGGTGGAGGCGGAGCCCTGCATGCCCTTAATGTTCGGGAACGCGCGCAGCACCTGTTGGGCCGCGGTGTAGGCTTGTTCGGCGTCGTCGAAAGTCTCGTTCTTGTCGCCCACCAGCGTCATGTTGGGATAGTTCGCCTTCTGGTAGGCGATGGCGCCATCCACCCACTGGTTGTGGGTTTGGGAGGTCAGCGAGCCGACGAACACGGCATATTCGCCCTCACCGCCCATGCATGTAGCCATCTGCTCCATGAGGTTGGCGCCGAAGTCCTCGTTCACGAAGGCTTCGAGGTCGTAGTTGGTGTTTTGCTGGCTGGCGGCTTCGTGCGTGATCACGGTGATGCCTTGCTCCATGGCGCGGCCAAGCACGGGCTCCAGAGCTTCGGGCGACATGGGCACGACGGCCAAGGCATCGACGCCCTGGGCGATCATGTCTTCGATAAGGGCGGCCTGCTGCTGCGGGTCGGCCTGCGCCGGGCCCACCTGGAAGGCGTTGTTGCCGGTGTCGTTGGCAAACTTCTGAACGCCTTCTTCCATGCGGTTGAACCACTGGATGCCGGCGATTTTGACGACGGTGGCAATGTCCTTGGAGTCGGCGGCAGCCGGGGTCGCTTGGCCAGCGACAAACACGGCAGCTGCGGCCGCGACAATCGATGCGGTGGTCTTCATGGTCGTTCTCCCTGTGCGCTCGCGGCGCTTTTTAAAAAGGTGCCGTGTGCCCGGCTTTATCGACGTCGTAGTCAATCCGACGCGGTCGAAGCTAGTCCCCGGGGTGCTCCGCGGCCAGGCCTCAACATATGTGCATTGACTACACAATTGTTTGGTTGGCATTACCATACCCATCCGTCAACGCCGAAATGAGGTTTGGCGCGGGGAACGCAGCAAAGGCGATGAAGCGCGATGCAGAGCGTGCACGCACCCATGAGGGACGACATCGCGCAGGCCGCTTGGCTGTACTATGTTGGGCGGCTCAGCCAGCAAGAAGTGTCTGAAACGCTGGGTGTTTCGCGGTTCAAAGTCCTGCGGATGCTGGCCGAGGCGCGAGACGAGGGTTTGGTGCGCATCAGTGTAGAACACCGCACCTCGCGCACGTTGGCGCTCGCAGACCGCCTCACTGCAACCTATGGGCTCGCCGAGGCGCAGGTCGCACCCGTGCCCGCCGCCATGAACGACAACGAGGATTACGCCCGAACCGCGGTAGCCATTTTGGGCGCCGCCTTCTTGGAGCGCCTTGCGAGCCAGGGGACGGCGATGACCATCAGCGTCGGCTGGGGGCGGACGCTGTCGCGCCTCGCCGACACGCTGGTGAGGGTGAATAACCCGCGCCTTACTTTCGTGTCGCTGATGGGGACCGTTTCTCGGGCGACGCACACTGCGCCTGGCGATGTGTGCATCCGCCTTGCCGAGCAGACCGGTGGCAGCGCTGTCTTGATGCCCGCCCCCTTCGTCGCCGACAGCCCCGAGGCGTGCGCGGCTATGATGAACCAGCGCCTGGTCCGCGAGGCGCTCGATGTCGCCCGCTCGGCAACGCACGCCATCATGAGCGTCGGCGAGTGCCGCGACGGGGCGATCTTGTTTGACAACGGCATTTTCAGCGCAGAGCAGCTGCGGGCGCTGCGCGACGCCGGCGTGGTGGGCGACTGCTGCGGCAGTTTTTATCGCGCCGACGGCTCGCTGCCGGACATCCCGCTCAACCGCTGCGCGCCCAAAATTTCGACAGGTGAGCTGGCGCAAATGGACACGGTCATCCTCGCCGGCGGTTTTGGCAAACGCACCGCGACGCTGGCGCTGTTGCGCGCTGGCGGCGTGCGCAGGCTGTTCGTGGACGAGCGCCTCGCCTGTGCCTTGCTCGATGAGGAGAGTTCGTAATGGAAGGTTTTGGCGTCCACACCAGCATGTGGACCATGCGGTGGGACCGGGCGGGCTGCGAGGCCGCCGTCGCCAACGCTAAGCGCTATGGCATGGATTTTCTGGAGATCGCGCTCCTCGATCCGCCGTCGGTGGACACCGCGCACAGCCGCCAAACCCTGGAGGCGGCTGAGATGCGTTCAGTCTGTTCGCTCGGCTTGCCGGATGAGGTCTGGGCCTCGCGCAATCCAGACGGCGCGGCAGACTTCTTGCGCGTTGCGGTCGATGCTGCGGCCGACATTGGTGCTGAGGCGCTGTCGGGCGTCATCTACGGCGGGATCGGCGAGCGCACCGGCGCGCCGCCCACCGAGGCCGAGTATGACAACGTTGCCCGTGCCCTGACGGCGGCGGCAAAGCGGGCTAAGGACCGCGGCATCCTCCTCGGCATCGAGCCGGTGAACCGGTACGAAACGCACCTCATCAACACCGCCCAGCAGGGCGTCGCAATGATCGAGCGTATCGGAGCCGACAACATCTTTTTGCACCTCGACACCTACCACATGAACATCGAGGAGAAGGGCGTCGCCCAGGGCATCATCCACGCGGGGCCGCACCTTCGCTACATCCACCTGTCGGAGTCTGACCGCGGCACGCCCGGTATGGGGACCATCGGCTGGGATGAAATTTTCGCAACGCTCCGCGCCACTGGCTTCACCGGCGGGCTGGCGATGGAGAGTTTCATCAACATGCCGCCGGAGATTGCCCACGGGCTGTCGGTTTGGCGGCCGGTCGCCTCGGGCGAGGCGGAAGTGATGGAGAACGGCCTTCCCTTCCTGCGCGGCAAGGCTCGGCAGTACGGATTGATTTGATGGCAACGAGCATGACGGCGCCGCGCCCCAACACGCGGCTCTACGACTTTTATCGCGAGATGCGCCGCGTTCGCACCTTCGAGGAGCGTGTGGGCGAACTCTTCGTGCGCGGGCAATCGGCCGGCTCGATGCTGCACCTATCCATCGGCGAAGAAAGCGCCGCCGTCGGTGTTGGCGCGGCTATGCAGGCCGGCGACACGTTCACCACGCACCACCGCGGACACGGCATCTTTCTGGCGCGCGGCGCGGAGCCGGACCGGATGATGGCTGAGATCGCCGGCAAGGAAAGTGGTTATTGCGGTGGCAAGGGCGGCTCGATGCACATCGCCGACATGTCGCTCGGCCATTTGGGCGCTAACGCCATTGTCGGCGGCGGGATCCCTGCCGTGGTAGGCGCGGGGCTGTCGGCGCGGAACCTTGGCACCGGCACGGTGTCAGTGGCGTTTTTTGGCGATGGGGCCACCGGCCAGGGCATCTTGTATGAAAGCCTCAACATGGCAGCGCTCTGGCAGCTCCCGTGCCTGTTTGTGTGCATCAACAACCAGTACGGCATGGGCACGCGCATCGATCGCGCGACGGCAAACCCCAACCTCCACGAACGCGCGGCGGCGTTTGGGCTGTCGGCGCGGACGGTGGATGGCCTCAGCGTGGAAGACGTTGCCGACGCCGCCGAGGAGATGATCGCCGACGCGAGGGCGGGGCGGCCAGGCTTCCTCGCCATCGACTGCTATCGCTTCTTCGGCCACGCGCGGAAGGACAAGTCGCCCTACCGCGCTGACGGCGAGGAAGCGGCCGGCCGGCAAAAGGATCCCGTCTCGGCGGCGCGCACCAAGCTCATCGTGAGCGGCTTGGCGTCGGTCGAGGCGCTGGATGCGCTCGATAAGGAGATCGACGCAGAAATGGACGGCGCGATTGATTTCGCCGTGGCGGGCACTGAGCCCCCGATGGCGGCCATGTTCCGCGACGTCTACGCGCCGGGCGAACCTGAACCCGAGCCCGTCAGCGCCCGGCTCTCTCGCGTTCTGGCGAGGGACTGACTCCATGGCGACGATTGAAACCACCTACCGCGATGCCCTCCGCCTCGCCCTCACCGAGGCGATGAGGGAGGACGACAGCGTCATTTTGATTGGCGAGGAGGTCGGCGTTTATGGCGGCGCCTACGGCGTCACGAAGGCGATGATCGAGGAGTTCGGCGCGCACCGGGTGATCGACACGCCGATTTCCGAGCCTGCCATTGTGGGCGCGGCCGTGGGTGCGGCAATGACCGGTCTGCGTCCGGTGGCGGAGCTGATGTACGTCGACTTCGTCGGCATGACGATGGATCAACTCGCCAACCAGGCGGCCAAAATCCGCTACATGTTCGGCGGCCAAATTGGCGTGCCGATGGTCCTGCGCACCCAAGGCGGCACCGGGCGCTCGGCCGGCGCGCAGCATTCCCAGAGCCTTGAGGGCTACGTGATGCACACGCCGGGCCTGCGGCTCGCAATGCCCGCGACCGTCGCCGACGCTTACCACCTCCTGCGCCAAGCGATGCGCCAACCCGACCCCGTGGTGTTCATCGAGCACAAGGGCCTTTACACCATGAAGGGCGAGGTCGACCCGGACGCACCGCCCGCCGAGTGGGGCCGTGCTGCCGTGCTGCGCGAGGGCGCCGACTTGGTGATCGTCAGCTACTCGCGGCAGGTGCATTACGCGCTCGCCGCGGCTGAACGGCTCGCGAGCGAGGGCGTTGAGGCGGCGGTCGTTGATCTGCGCACACTGAACCCGCTCGATTTCGACACTATCAGGCCGATGGTGGAAGCTGCCGGCCGCGCGATGGTGGTCAGCGAAGGGGTGATGACGAGCGGTGTGGCGGCGGAGCTTGCCGCTCGGATCACCGAGGAATGCTTCGATTTTTTGGAGGATCCCGTGCTGCGGGTCGCGGGCGAGGACATCCCGATTTCCGTCTCGCCGCTCCTTGAGACGAACTCTGTCCCGACACCCGACCTCATAGTCGACACGGTGCGCAAGATCGGCCTGGGCGCGGCCGCATGAGCACAGCAACACGGCTCACACTGCCCATGCCGCGGCTCGGTGAAACAATGGATCAGGGCACCATCGCCCAGTGGCTCGTCAGACCCGGCGACGCGTTTGATCGGGGTGATGACCTGTTGGAGCTCGAAACCGACAAGACCGTGGTGGACTACCCGGCGCTGGGGTCCGGCCGGCTGATCGAGATTCTTGCCGAACCGGGCGATCTGGTGGCCGTCGGCGCGCCCATCGCAGTGATCGAAACCGACGACGCGTGGCATGGGTTGGAAGAGGAAGCGCCGACGTCCGAGCCGAGCGCGACTGAGCCTGCGCCGCCCCCGGCGGCAAGCGGGAATCCATCGGCGAGGCCCGCCACCGACAAGGTGCGCGCAACACCCAAGGCGCGCCGCCTCGCGCGGCAGCGCGGCCTTGATGTCGCTGGTCTTGTCGGCAGCGGGCGTCGTGGGCGGGTGGAGGCTCACGATATGCCGGCGGCCCGGTCGCCGGTGGCGCCAGCGTCACGCGCTGGGTTGGGCGACCTTATGCTCATCCACGGGCTCGGCGGGATGGGGTCCAATTGGAACGCGGTACGCGCCGCGCTTGCTGACCGCCCGGTCAAGGTCACCGCGCCCGACTTGCCCGGTCATGGTACCAGCGCGTCCGACAGCCCCGGCATTGATGACCTCATCGCTTGGGTCGTGAAGCAGCTCGACGCCAGCGACGCGGCGCTGCATCTGGTGGGGCATTCGCTGGGAGCGCACGTGGCTGTGCTGGCCGCCGCCCAGCGCCCGGCGAAGGTTGCGGCGTTGACGCTGCTCGCCCCTGCAGGCTGCGGCGCCGACATCAACGGGCGCTTTGTGACCGGCATGGCGGCCGCCACGACTCCCGGCGAACTGCGCCATCTTCTGCGCATCGTTGGCCCGCAGGCGGCGGCTCTTCCCGATGCGGCGGTGGCGTCCATGGCCAAGGGCAACGAGCGCGGGCTTCTCACCCGGCTCGCCAGCGAGTTGGCGCGGGGGGACAACCAGCGCGTCGATACCATCGCAGAGCTTGCCGAGTTGCCGCCAACGATCCCCGTTCGCGCAGTCTTTGGCGCAGCCGACATGATTGTGCCCCGCGATCACATCTTCAACATGCCGCCGCGGGTGGCCTGCCACGTGGTGCGCACCGGGCACATGCCCCATTGGGATGCGCCGCGGCTCATCGCGGACCTCATCAGCGGCGTGTAAGGTCGCCAAAAAGAAAACGGGGAGGGCCCGATGGCCTACTATCTCGCCGTCGATGGCGGCACGGAAAGCCTGAGGGCCCGCATTTACGATGACGCCGGCAACGCGCTCGCCTCGCACGCCGAGCCCTACGCGACCGATTTCTCGGCCGGTGCCCGCGCCGAGCAAAACCCCGAGGACTGGTGGGCATCGCTCATCAAGGCCACCCGCGCGTGCCTCACTCAGGCGGGGCTCGCCGGCGATCAGATTGCCGCAATGGCCTACGCCACGACCAGTTGCACGGTGGTGGCGCTCGACAGCTATCACCGTCCGCTGCGCCCGTCGATCATCTGGATGGACGTGCGGGCCAGCGCTGAGGCCGACGCGGTGCTCGCCACCGGCGATGCGCGCCTTGCGCTCAACGGTGCGGGCCGGGGGCCTGTGTCGGCGGAATGGATGATCCCCAAGGCGCTCTGGATCAAGCGCAACGAGCCTGAGATCTACGACCGCGCGGCGACGATCTGCGAGTATCAGGACTATCTCACGCTGCGCCTCACCGGCGAGCGGTGCGCCTCGCTCAACAATGTGGGCCTGCGCTGGCACTACGCGAACCGCGACGGCGGCTGGGC
>CAKZYH010000449.1 GCA_937884725.1 uncultured Paracoccaceae bacterium | reverse complement strand
TCGGCCTGCATGCCGGCGAGGGCCGGCACGTACATGTTCATCGCGGTGGGTGCGACGGTGGAGATGAGGATGAGGAGCCAAAGCGGCGCCGGAGACCGCGCAGCGCGGGCGGGCGGATCGGCGCTGCTGAGAGCCATCAAGTCTCCAGTGCGGTCAGCGAGACGCTAAGACGGCTCCCGGTCGAATGGAGAATTCGACCGGGAGCCGTCCGCGATGTTTAAGTAGCGGGCATTTTTCGCACCGTAGCGGTGCGAAATACCCTAGCCGCCTGTGGTGGACATGTGGCGGGCGACAGCAGGTGTCGCACCTCTTCGCTCAATCACAAAGTCATGGCCTTTGGGCTTGATACGCATACCTTCGTCGATGGCCGCGTGGACGGTATCGTCGGCCTCCGAATGGCGCATGGGTTCGCGCAGATCGATGGCGTGGTCTTGGCCGAGGCAGAGGAACAGCGTGCCGGTGCAGGTGAGGCGCACGCGGTTACAGCTTTCGCAAAAATTGTGGGTGAGGGGCGTGATGAAGCCGAGCTTTCCGCCGGTTTCTTCGACGCGGACGTAGCGCGCCGGGCCGCCGGTTTTGTACGCGAGAGGGGTGAGCGTGAGGGTTTTAGACAGGCGTTCACGCACTTGCGAAAGAGGCAGATACTGATCGGTCCGGTCGCCTTCGATTTCGCCCAGCGGCATGGTTTCGATTAGCGTGAGGTCCATGCCGCGGCTGTGGGCCCACCGCAGCATGGGTTCGATCTCGTGGGCGTTGTCCTCGCGCAGGGCGACCATGTTAATTTTGACGTGGAGGCCTGCCTCTTGCGCGGCGTCGATGCCGGCGAGGACCGGGTCTAGCTTGCCCCAGCGGGTGAGGCGGGTGAACGTGGTTGGATCCAACGTGTCGAGGGAGACGTTGATACGCTTTACGCCGTACGTCGAAAGCTCCTTGGCGTATTTGGCGAGCTGGCTGCCGTTGGTGGTGAGGGTCAGCTCCTCGAGCGCGCCGGTTTCCAGGTGACGAGACAGGCTCCAAAATAGCGACATGATGTTCTTGCGCACGAGCGGCTCGCCGCCGGTAATGCGAAGCTTTTTGACGCCGCGGGATATGAACGCCGAACTGACACGGTCCAATTCCTCCAGCGTGAGGAGGTCCTTCTTGGGCAAGAAGGTCATGTTCTCAGCCATGCAATAGACGCAGCGAAAATCGCACCGGTCCGTGACGGAGATGCGCAGATAGTTCACGGTCCGCCCGAACGTGTCGACCAACTGGGGGCGCAGAGCGCTTATGATGTCCATGGATCCGCCGCTTTTTCTCCCTGGCGTCAGTAAGCAGGAGGTGGCGGTGCAGAACAAGTCCGATGCGGCAGAAACACCCTGGCCAGTCGAACTGGTGGTCAGTGCCGCACGCGATGTGTTGACCGTGCGTTATGAGGGCGGGCGGTCGCACGTGCTGCCGGCGGAGCTGATGCGGGTGCTGACGCCGTCGGCGGAGCGAACAGGGCACGGTGCGCGCTCAGTGATCGGGGGGAAGCGCAGGGTGACGATCCAATCGGTGAGCCCGGTGGGGCGCTACGCTGTGCGGATCGGCTTTAGCGATGGGCACAATACCGGGCTTTATACGCTCGATGCGCTATACGAGATGGGGGCGCGGCAAGAGATGTTGTGGGCCGAGTATCTGGCGGAACTCGATGCAACGGGGCTCAGCCGAGATAAAGCGGGGATGGCGCCTGCACCGGTGTTGAAGGGGTAGCCGAGGGGCGGTCAGTTGCGCAGAAGCGGGCTGACGAAGCCGTCCGGTTTTACCGCGAGTATTGGGCATTCGAGGCTGTTGATGATGTTTTCGGCCGTGTTGCCGATGAACATGCCGCTGAGTCCGGTCCGCGCGACGGTGCCCATCACGACCACATCGACCTTGAGCGCAGCGCTTTGTTCCTGAATGACCGCTTCTGCGGCGCCGCGGGGAAGGACTGGGACGAGGGGTGGGCTTGTGCTGTTGGCGGCTCTGATCTCGGCGAGGAAGCGGTCCATCTCGCGTTGTCGCGCGTCGAGGATCGCGTTGACGTATTGCTGGTCGCGCCGCTGAGCGTCGCCTTGGCCGGAGAAGGCCCAGAGGAAGCCCTCGGCTGGTGCGTCCCAACCGTGAAGGACGATGATCTGGGCATCTGGGCCGTCTGCGATGGCACAGGCGGCGTCGAGCACGCGGCGGTTGAGCGCCATCAGCGTTTCAGGTTCGGCAGCGTCGGACATATCGAGGTCGATCGCGGCCATGACCCGTTTGGGGCGGTGAGGCGCTGTGGGGGTTTGCAGCCAGACCGGGCATGGACAGGCGCGCAGAAGATGCTGGTCGGTGCTGGCAAACAGGAAGCGGTCGACGGCCGAAAGCGGCTCGACTGCCTTGACCACGAAGTCGCAACCGGATGCTGCGACGTGGCCGATGATCTCGCGGTATGCTTTGCCGATGAGGAACGACGAGAGGGGCGTTGGGGTGCGCATGACCTGCGCGATCCTGGTGCTGATCATGTCTCGAGTCCGCTCCATGGCCTCGTCCAACAGCTTGTCGGGCGTCCGACCCGCGACGCGGGAGAGGAGTGTCAGATCGTGCGGTGGCTCGAAGCAGGCGACGATCTCGAGCGTTGCGCCGTGGGTCGCGGCGAGCGCTGCGGCGGTTTTGAGGGCGATCTGTGTGTTGCTGGCGTCGGCGACTGCGAGGATTTTGCTTGGGCTCGTGGCCGGGGATGTCATGCCACCAGCTCTTTTTGGCCCTCTGGGTCTTCGGCGGCATGCTCTGGCGCTCGGGCCTCACCGGTGATCATGCGCGCGGCTGCGAAGGCCGCGTCGCGGTATGGCATGAGGACGAGGTCGGCTTGTTCGGCGGTGAGCAGCTCGGCCGTTGATTCCTGGTGGGCGGCGACGGCGATTTTGCCGGGATATCCGAGGTCGCGCACGGCCTTGAGGAGCGCTTGCCGGGGGTCTTCGTGGGTGACGCCGGTGGCGTGCTCGGGGACTGCGACGACGAGCCATTGTGCGCGCGATAGGGGCAGGTGCGCCAGGAACTCTGGGTCGGTGGCGTCGCCGAAAACCACGTCGTAGCCCAGCGCGCGGGCGTTGCGGATCGCCTGAGGGCTGAAGTCGACGCCAAGGACGCGCTTGCCGCTGTCGCGCAGGGCCGCCGCGATGCCGAGCCCGTACCGACCGAGCCCGAACAGGATGATGTCGTGGGGCGCTGGGGCGTCCCCATCGCCGCCGTATTCGGTCTTGGGGCGGCGGCGCTCGAAGATGCCAAGCACCGGTTCGAAGACGGCGTAGATGCTGTGCGAGTAGGTGATCATGTAGGTGGAGGCTGCGATGGTCACGAGACCGACGAGGGTGACGAGGCCGAGCGCATCGTCAGCGACGTGGCCGATGGCAACGCCCATGGCCATGAAGATGAGCGAGAATTCGCTGATCTGTGCGACGGTGAGGCCGGCAAGGAAACCGGTACGTTTGGGGTAGCCCATGGCCCCCATGATCGCGAGAACGATGAGCGGGTTGCCGATCAGCACGAACAGCGAGAGGACGATGGCCGGGCCGACGCTGGCGCCGAGGGTTGAGAGATCGAGCGACGCGCCCAGCGCAATGAAGAAAAACAGGAGCAGAAAGTCGCGCAGCGAGGCGAGGCGCGCGGCGATGGCTTCGCGGAACGGCGTTGAGGCGAGCGAGACGCCGGCGAGGAGGCCGCCAAGCTCTTTGCCAAAGCCGAAATAGTGCCCGACGGCCGCCAGGAGCGCTGCCCAGCCGATGGCGAACGAGACCAGGAGTTCGGGGGCGCGGGAGAGGCGCTCGACCAGCGGGTTGGCGGCGTAGCGGATGAAGACGAGCACGAAGAGGAGCATTGCAACGCCGTAGCCAAGGACGGCGAGCACCTCGGTGACGGGGTTCTCGCCCTCTGCCGCGGCGCCGCCGACACCGATCGCTGACAGGGCGATCATGGCGATGACGACGACAATGTCCTGGACGATGAGGAAGCCGAGCGCGATCCGGCCGTGGAGGGCGTCGATCTCCCGTTTGTCGGACAACAGCTTCACGATGATGATGGTGGAGGAGAAGGTCAGCGCGATGGCGACGTAGATGGCCGTGGTGGGGTCAAGGCCCAGCGCGAGGCCAATGCCGAAGCCGAACACGGTGGTGAAGATGACTTGGCCAAGGCCGGTGACGAGCGCCACGGGGCCGAGGGTTCGCACGAGGTTAAAGTCGAGCTTGAGGCCGACCAGGAACAGGAGGACGGCGATGCCGAGCTCGGCCAAGAGGTCGATTTGTTGGTCGGAGCGGGCGATGTCGAGGACGGAGGGGCCGGCGATGATGCCCACCGCGATGAAGCTGACGATGAGGGGTTGGCGCAGGAGAAGGCCGAGGAAGCCGACTGCGGCTGCGAGGACGAGGAGCGCGGCGATCTCGTAAAAAATGTAGCCTTCGATCGCTGTTGTCATCGTGCCTCTCCTCCCCGGGCGCCGTAGACGTGCATCGCTTTCGGTATGTGATTGCGGTGGCGGGCTTGTTCCAGCGGTGCGCAGGCGGGTTCTGTGAAAAAAATCATGCCGTTGCGCATGCGTGTGGGCAGGCGGCAGTGAGCGGCGCGTGCTGACGCCGCGCCGCCGTGGAAGGCCGGCTAGGACATACCCCGCACCCTAGCGTGCGGGAGGCCGCGTGTGCCGCGTCAGTTCGCGGGGGGTAGGCGGTAGGCCACCAGCTCGTCGCTGACCGACGGAGACAGGATCGAGTTGCCGCCGACTGCGAACACCACGTATTGGGTGCCCTCGTGCATGTAGGTGGCGGGGATTGCGACCGCCGGGGCTGACACGTCGGCGCGCCACAGCTCTTTCCCGTCTTTCACGTCAAGCGCACGGACGCGGTCGTCCATGGATGCGCCGATGAAGATGACGCCGCCGGCGGTGATGACGGGGCCGCCGATAGTGATGGTCCCCCAATCGGATGGCATCTCAAAACCATCTCGCCGGATCTGGCCGAACGGCACGTCCCAAAGGCGCTCTCCGGTATCGAGGTTGTAGGCGGAGATCTTTCCGTAGGGCGGCTTCCAGCAGGGCATGCCGAGGGGATTGAGGAACATTTGGAGGTCGAGGCCGTAGGGGACGCCCCGCATGGGCTTGTAGCCGGTGGTCGCGTTCTTCTTGTTCTCCAGGTCCTCGTTGTACTCCGCGCGCGGGATCAGCTTGTTGATCTGTGCGGTCAGCGAATAGTTGACGACGTAGGTGCGTGTGGTGGGGTCGACGGCGCCGCCGCCCCATTCAACGCCGCCGCCCGTGCTGGGCCACTGCATCGTTCCTTGGGTGCTTGGCGGGGTGAAGCGGCCTTCGTCGCGCAAACCGTCCGCTGTGCGGCTGCAATAGCCGAAGCTTGCGATGTCGGCGATGTCGAAGACGCCAGACCATTTCTCCGGCAAGAGAGGCTCGGGCGTGGTGGGGAAGGGCTGGGTTGGTGAGGCCTTCTCGCCCTCAGCGTCCGACGCGGGGAAGGGGCGTTCCTCGATGGGCCAAATCGGCTCGCCGGTTTCCCGGTTGAGGACGTAGACGAGGCCTTGTTTGCCCACCTGGACCAGTGCCGGCACCGTTTCGCCATTGTGCTGGATGTCGACGAGGGTGGGCGCGGAGTTGGTGTCGTAGTCCCACAGGTCGTGGTGGATGAGCTGATAGCTCCACACGACGCTTCCGGTGTCGACATCAAGGGCGGTCACCGAAGTGGCGTAGGGGATCGGCTCCAGGCGGTTGCCGCCGTAAAAGTTGGGGCTGGGGGAGGCGATGGGCGCGTAGACGATGTTGCGCTCCACATCGGCGGACATGCTGGCCCAGACGTTGGCGGTGCCGGTCTTGGTGAACAGCTCTTTGGGGATGGCCTCGAACGTCCACTTCAGATCGCCGGTTTGGGCGTCGATCCCGAAAATGCTGCCTGGGGGCGTGACGGCGTCCTGCCAGTCGTTGCCGGCCCAGCCGAGGACAAGGGTGTCGTTGACGACTGTGGGCGGCTGGAAGAGAGCAAGCGGCCAGATGGCGTTCGTGGTGTTCCACTTGTTGACGAACAGGATGCCGTTGTCGCCGAAGCCTGAGCAGGGGACGCCGGTGTCGGCATCGACGGCGTGGAGGGTCGCCTGCATGGTGCCGATATAGACGATCTTTTGGCACGGCTGTCCGGCTGCGGGGGTTTGGGCTTCCCAGTAGGCGACCCCGCGGTTTTTAAGTTCGCCCTGGACGGTGGCAACGCGGGTGGCCTTGGTGTCGTAGACCCATTTCGTCTGGCCGGTGTCCGGCTCTAGCGCGAAGACGCGGTAGAAGGGCGTGCCGATATAGATCGTGTCGTTGACGAAAAGGGGCGTGCCGGACCAGACGGTCGCGGGGGTGCCGTCGGATCCGTCGGAGACGTCGCCGGTGTTGATGCGCCAGGCGACTTCGAGCTGGCTCACATTCTCGGCGGTGATTTGGTCGAGCGGCGAATATTTCTGCGCCATCAGGTTGCCGTTGAAGGTCGACCATGTGGGGTTGGCTTCGTCGGCGCTGAGCGGTGCTGATGCACTGGCGAGGGCAATTGTTGCGCTCGCGAGGGCGACTACGGTCCGTTGGGTTTTCCGAGTGAAGACAGGTCGGCGGCCGCGCATGGGTGGTTCCCCCGTTGTATCATTCTCAGCCGCGGTCGAGAGGGCGCAGGGGCCAACCGATTGAGCGACCTATGCAGATGTTGGCATTGCTGGCTTTGCTTGGGAAGACGTACCCATTCATTGCGGGTGCCCGGGCGGGCTAGCCGGTTTTTGCGCTGTAGCAGCCGCGGCCGATCGTAACGAGTTTGCCGTCTGCGCCGTGGACGTCGACGTCGGCAATGCCGACGGTGCGGCCGACGCGGCGGGCGG
>CAKZYH010000448.1 GCA_937884725.1 uncultured Paracoccaceae bacterium | reverse complement strand
CCGAACACCGCGCGCAAGGACACATCGAACGGGCGCGCCGCGGCGTCTGCCATGCCGAAAACTCCGGGCCTCAGCGGCCGCGACCAACCTTAGAAGCGATCCAAACCGGAATGGCCACCACTCCACCCTCCCATCCCTTGCCGTTGCTGCCATGCGTTGCCGCAATGCCGCGGTGGCGCTTGCCAATGGCGTGCGAGTGCGTCAGGGCGGAGTGATGTCGCTCGCCGCCACCACACAAACGCCCGCGTCCCGCGCTGCCCTGCCGGTTCTGGTGGCGCTCAGCGTGTGCCACTGCCTGAACGATACGGTGCAGTCGCTGCTGCCGGCGGTCTATCCGGTACTTCAGGCGAACTACGGCCTCACGTTCACGCAGATCGGCTTTTTGGGTTTTGCGTTTCACGCCACCGCCTCAATCCTTCAGCCGGTGGTGGGATTGGCGACTGACAAGCGGCCGGTCTATTGGCTCGCGGCGGCGGGGATGGTCGCCAGTGCAGCGGGCCTTCTGCTCTTGGCTGGTGCGGCGAGCTATTGGGTGATTTTGCTGGCGGCGGTGAGCATCGGGCTCGGCTCGGCGATTTTCCATCCCGATTCATCGCGTACGGCGCGCACAGCCTCCGGTGGCCGGTACGGGTTTGCGCAGTCGCTGTTTCAGGTGGGTGGGAACACCGGCAGCGCTCTTGGGCCGCTCCTTGCTGCCTTCGTGGTGTTGCCGTTGGGGCAGGAGAGCATCGCATGGTTCGCGGCGCTTGCGCTGACAGCGAGTTTCATTTTGTGGCACACGGGCCGGTGGGCGCGCGCCGCGGCAACCCGCAGCGCCAAGGTTTTGGGTGAGGCGCCGAAAAACCCACTGTCGCCCTCGGCGACGCGGTGGGCGGTGGCGATCCTCATCACGCTGATCCTGACCAAATTCATCTACGTCGCGCTGCTGCACAATTTCTACACGTTCTACCTGATTGAGACGTTCGGCGTGTCGATCCAGACCTCGCAGCTCCTGCTGTTTGCCTTCCTCGGGGCGGTCGCGGCGGGCACGTTTGCTGGCGGGCCCATCGGCGACCGGTATGGGCGGATCGCCGTGATGTGGGTGTCTATCCTGGGTGTGCTGCCGTTTACGCTGCTCTTGCCGTTCGTGGGTCTGACGGGGACTGCGGTGCTGTCGGTGATTATCGGCGTTCTGATCGCGTCCGCGTTTTCTGCGATCATCGTTTACGCTCAGGCCTTGTTTCCGGGCCGCGTCGGCTTGGTGGCGGGGCTGTTTTTCGGCTTTGCGTTCGGTCTTGGCGGTATTGCTGCTGCAGCGCTTGGGATCCTTGCGGACATTTTTGGGCTGCGGGCGCTGTTTATTGCCTGCGCGTTCGTTCCAGCGCTTGGCATTGTGACCGCGTTTTTGCCGCGGGAAGACAGGCTGACCGGGCTTTGAGCCAAGCTGCCCGTGCGGCCCTGCCGGTCGTCCATAATCCCCTCTACCAGGCGGTCTTTCCGGCCAATCATCGGTTTCCGATGGGCAAGTTTGGCGCGGTGGCGCGGCATCTCCAGGCAGACGGGTTCGGCCCCTTCCACCAGCCAGCGGCGGCGCCGGCCGAGTGGGTCGCGCTTGCCCACGACCGGCGCTATGTGGACCAGGTCTTTGCTGCGCAGGTGCCTGACGGGATCGCCCGGGACATCGGCTTTCCCATGAGCGAAAGTGTCGGCATGCGCGCTCGGACGGCGTGTGGGGGCTCGACGCTCACCGGGCGCTTGGCGTTGGAGCACGGCGTTGCCTGCAACACCGCGGGTGGGTCGCACCATGCGCGCGTTGAGCAAGGCGCGGGCTTTTGCGTCTTCAACGATGTGGCCGTCGCGATCCGTGTTTTGATGGCCGACGGCATTATCGAGCGGGCGTTGGTGTTTGATTGCGACGTACATCAGGGCGATGGGACGGCGCGGATTTTTGCCGATGATCCGACCGTGACCACCGTGTCGCTTCATGCGGCCAGCAACTACCCGATGGAGAAGGCACGCTCAGACCATGACGTCGCGTTGGCCGATGGGCTGGAGGACGAGCCGTATTTGCGCGCGGTGGAGGAGGCGCTCGAGTGGGCGGCCGACGTTCCGGCGGACATTTGGTTTTTCAACGCCGGTGTCGATCCCCATCACGATGACAGGCTAGGGCGCCTAGCGCTGACCGACCGGGGACTTCACCTACGCGACAGTCTGGTATTTGCCGCTGCCAAGCGCGCGGGCCGGCCCGTCGCGGGTGTGTTGGGGGGCGGCTACATGAAGGATGTGGAGACGCTGGCGCGGCGGCACACGATTTTGCATCACGCTGCGGCGGCAGCGTTGTCGTCAATGGGAGGCTGAGCCCTCGAAGTAGGGCCAGGCCAGGCCCAACGTGTCATCGGATTTGTGGGGCGCAGCGTTTTTTGCGCGCCGCACATAGGCGCGCAGGTCGTTCGCGCTGAGCGGCTCGCTGTAGAAGTAGCCCTGGACCTCTTCGTAGCCTGAGCGGACGGCGAAGGTGCGCTGCTCCTCGGTTTCGATGCCCTCTGCGGTCATTTTGAGGCCGATCCCGCTGCCGAAAATGCCGAACCTTTGGACGACAGCGTGCGCCTTCGCCTGGGTGTCGGCGGCGCTGAACACGGCGCGGTCGATTTTGACGCGGTCGAGGGGCAGCTCCCAGAGGTAGGTGAGATTGGCATAGCCTGAGCCGAAGTCGTCGAGCGCGATGGAGATGCCTTCGGTGCGCAGCGCGCGGGCGATGGCGAAGATATCGGGCGAACCGGAAATTTGTTCGCTCTCGGTGATCTCAAGCTCGAGCCGCGTTGGGGCGAGACCGGACAGCGCGAGCGCTTCCTTCACGTCGTCGATCAGGCGCCACGTCACCTGGCTGGGGGACACATTCACGGCGACTTTGAGGTCCTCGCCCAGCGGCGCCACATCGGCGGTCGCTGCGCGCAGGACGGCCGCGCCCAACCGGTCC
The DNA here is from genome assembly GCA_937884725.1 of uncultured Paracoccaceae bacterium. GTDB lineage: Bacteria > Pseudomonadota > Alphaproteobacteria > Rhizobiales > Amorphaceae > Acuticoccus. Next base: position 3,929 of record CAKZYH010000448.1, on the reverse strand, counting down.
ACCAGGCGCATTTCCTCGGCGATGGGGATGAATTCGGCAGGGCCGAACGTGCCGCCATACTCATCGGTGAGCCGCGCCAACGCCTCGAAGCCGCGCAGTTCGCCAGTCTCGGCGGCGTGGATCGGCTGGTACACCACGGGCACGTTGTTGGTGCGCACGCCCTTTTTCAGTGCATTGCGGATCGCGTACCGCTTTTGCTGCGCAGCCTCCATGCGCTGGTCGAACACTCGGGCGTGGCCTTTGCCGTTTTCCTTGGCGTGGTAGAGGGCGATGTCGGCGACACGCAGCAGCTCCTCCACACTATCGGCATGGTCTGGAATGGCTGCGATCCCGACCGAGGCGCCGACAGTCACCGGCACACCATGCACCAGATCAAGCGCGTTGATCGCCTCAATCAGTTCGGTGGCCAGCTGTGCGGCGTCTTCAAGCCTCGTATGACCCTGCAGTACGATGGCAAACTCATCGCCGCCGAGCCGCGCGACAAGATCCTCTGTCCGCACCAACGATTTGAGCCGCGATCCGACACGCGCCAGCAGCGCATCGCCGTGGTCGTGCCCCAAGGTGTCGTTAACCGCCTTAAATCCGTCTAAGTCGAGCAGGAGCAAGGTGACGCGCTCGCCGCTGTCGATCTGGCTAGAGACCGACGCTAGCTTGCGCTGGAACGTGAAGCGGTTGCCGAGGCCGGTTAGGGGATCATGGCCTGCAATGTACCGGATGCGCTGGTCACGCTGGGACAACCGCCAGGCGACAAGCGCGGTGAGTAGCGTGCTGCCAAGCCCAAGCGCTGCCAGGACAATGGCAAGGTGCGAGGAACGCTGCATCTCGTCCAGGAAGACCTGATATTCCTCGCTGGCGTCGACCGCGATGCGAATGAAGGTTCCGACGCGGACCGAATCGGGCAAGAACCGATTGGTCACCACCAGGACGACTGGGCATCCGCCCGAATTGCCGTCGGTGAACAATCGCGAGGAGGCCTGGCGCATGTCGGCGACGACAAAAGCGCGCTCCAGCCGTGTTGTGCAGCGGGCGAGCGCGTTTTTCACGAAGGTCAGCGAATAGGGGCTGTTGAGCTGATGGAATTGCACTGCCGCGACGGGTGTGCCGGCCATTGCGCCTTCGAAGAATGTGTAGTCGGTGGGCTGGACGCCTTGATTGACCATCACCTGATCAATGGCCTGGCCGCCTTCCGATTCTTTGGTCTGAGTGAGCCAGCGATCAGCCGACCGGGCGGCGGTTTCGATGACTTGATCCCGCACGGCGTCGAGCCGCACCTGCATGGCCAATGCGCCGACAATCACGATGGCAATAGCGACAGCGACATTGGCGAGCACGATCACCCGCCAAAGCCGCTTTCCCTCCATGTGATCCGAAACAGCCATGGGCCCCACGCAACATTGCGACGGTGGACTAGCATAATTGTGGGGAGCGTCGCTTCTTTTTCGCCACAAACCTGAACGATTCCTGGCATATCCGCCCTACTTATTAAACACAATCAACAGGGGTTTTGCGGTTCCACCCGGCGTTAGAAGAGCGCAGTGCATGGCTTTTGTTGCATATTTGTTCCATTCGTCTTAAGCGAAGGAGGCTGTTTGGATGAATGAGTTGGCTCGCAAAGTGGCATCGGCACAGGACGCGGGTCTTTCCATTTCCGCGAGAGCCAGTGCGGCGTCTCGCCCCGTTCCTCAGTATTTGGATGCGCTCAACCCCGAGCAGCGCCGCGCGGTGGAGGCTGTGGACGGCCCCGTGCTGGTTCTGGCCGGTGCGGGAACGGGGAAGACGCGCGTTCTCACCACGCGCATTGCCCACATCCTGGCGCTCGGCCGTGCCCGTCCGTCCCAGATTTTGGCGGTGACGTTCACCAACAAAGCCGCGCGCGAGATGAAGGAGCGGGTGGCGGCGGTCGTCGGCCCGCAGGCCGAGGGGATGCCGTGGCTCGGCACATTTCACGCGATTGGGACGCGCATTCTGCGCCGCCACGCTGAGCTTGTTGATCTGCAGACGAGCTTCACGATCCTCGACACCGACGATCAGATCCGGCTTGCCAAACAGCTGCTGCAGGCGGAGCGGATCGATGAGAAACGTTGGCCGCCGCGGCAGCTTCTGGGCATGATCGATGGGTGGAAGAACCGCGGCCTCGCGCCCGAGGAGGTTCCCGTTGCCGAGGGGCAATGGTTCGCCGGCGGCAAGGGCGTCGCGCTGTATCACCAATATCGCGACCGGCTGAAGACGCTGAATGCCGCCGATTTTGGCGATCTGTTGCTGGAGCCGATCCGCATTTTCCGGGCGCATCCGGATGTGTTGGAAAGCTATCAGCAGCGCTGGCGGTACATGCTGGTGGACGAGTATCAGGACACCAACGTTGCGCAGTATCTCTGGCTGCGGCTGCTGGCGCAGAACACCAAGAACCTCTGTGTTGTCGGCGATGACGACCAGTCGATTTATGGCTGGCGCGGCGCTGAGGTGGACAACATCTTGCGCTTTGAGACCGATTTTCCGGGCGCGACGGTGGTGCGCCTTGAGCGCAATTATCGCTCCACGAGCCACATTCTGGCGGCGGCGTCGCATCTGATCGCTCACAACGAAGGGCGGCTCGGCAAAACGCTTTTCACCGACACCAGCGATCCTGATGAGCCGCTCGTGACGGTGGCGTCGTCTTGGGATTCGGAGGAGGAGGCGCGGTCGATCACCGAGGAAATCGAGAGCCTTGGTAAGAAGGGTACGTCGCTGGATGAGATGGCAATCCTGACGCGCACGACGGCGCAGATGCGCGCGTTCGAGGACCGGTTCGTGATGACCGGGACGCCCTACCGGGTCATCGGCGGTCCGCGCTTTTATGAGCGCAAGGAAATCCGCGATGCGCTGGCTTATTTCCGCGTGGTTGTTTCGCCGACCTACGACCTTGCGTTTGAGCGCATTGTGAATGTGCCGCCGCGGGGGCTTGGGCAAAAATCCGTCGCCGCCATAGTGACCGCTGCGCGGGGGCGAGGTGTGCCGATGGTGACTGCGGCGGCCGACCTTCTTGCCACCGACGAGATGAAGGGTAAGGCGCGCACGGGGCTTTCGACGCTGGTGGCGGCGTTTGACCGGTGGCGAAGCCAGCTGCCGACGATGCCGCATACTGAGCTGGCTGAGATTGTTCTCGATGAGGCAGGCTACACCGATATGCTGAAAGCCGACCGGTCTGCTGACGCGCCAGGCCGGCTCGACAACTTGAAAGAGCTCATCCGGTCCATGGAAGATTTTGATTCCATGGAAGCCTTTCTCGAGCACGTGAGCCTTGTCACCGATGCCCGCGGGGAACAGGAGGACGAGGCGGTCACGCTGATGACGCTTCATGCGGCCAAGGGGCTGGAGTTTGACGCCGTGTTCCTGCCGGGGTGGGAGGAAGGTTTGTTTCCTTCCATCCGCGCCATTGATGAAAATGGTCAGGCGGGTGTCGAGGAAGAGCGGAGGCTTGCTTATGTGGGTCTCACCCGCGCCCGGAAGCGCGCGTTTGTGTGGTTCGCGCTGAACCGGAAAGTTCATGGGATGTGGCAGTCCGGTGCCCCGTCGCGCTTTATTGACGAACTGCCTGAGGCGCACGTGACTGTGCGTGAAGAGGCCGGTTATGGCGGCAGCGGCGGGTACGGCGCGTCGCGGTTTGACCAGGTGGAGAGCTTTTCGTCCTCGTACCACACGCCGGGCTGGGAGCGGGCCCAGCGGCGCCGCGAAGACGTGCCGCGGCGCGAGCGTGACCGGGTTTTGCCGACGGTCATTGAGGGCGAGCTGATTGCCAAATCGGTCTCCGATGGCGAGGGCAGCTACGCTGTCGGCGACCGCGTGTTCCACCAAAAGTTTGGCAACGGCGATGTGGTGGGTGTGGAAGGCAACAAGTTGACCGTGCAGTTTGACAAGGCGGGTCGGAAGCGGGTGATCGACAGCTTCGTGCA